>NZ_JBDNAI010000031.1:0-3121 GCF_039768515.1 Wenyingzhuangia sp. | reverse complement strand
TGAGTTCTTCTAACAATAATTTAGCTAAAGTAAGTTTTTCAGAGGCAGAAAATGACACACTAGAAGTCTGTTCACCATCCCTTAAAGTGGTGTCCATGATTTCTATGATACGTTGGTTTTTAGCAGTCATCAGGAATGCATTTTGGTAATTTATAAAGGTGTATTGTCAGCAAAAGAGGTAATCTCTTCCTCCATACTTCTCAAATAATCAATGTCGTCAAAACCATTAAGCATATTTTCTTTTTTATAGACATTAATGTCAAAAGACTCTTGGTCTCCTGTACTAGGAATGCTAATAGTTTGTGCAGGAAGATTTACCACTATTTCAGTAGTAGGGTCTTTGAATACAGCCGCCAATATAACTTCTAAGAAAGCAGGGCTTACTTGAACTGGTAATACACCAATATTTAAGCAATTGTTTTTAAAAATGTCTGCAAAAAAACTAGACACAACACATCTAAAGCCGTAATCGTAAACGGCCCAAGCAGCATGTTCTCTAGATGATCCGGACCCAAAGTTCTTACCACCAATGAGTATTTTCCCTTGGTACTTTGGATTGTTGAGGACAAAATCTTCTTTTGGAGTATTATCTGAATTATATCTCCAATCACGAAATAAGTTATCTCCAAAACCAACTCTTTCCGTGGCTTTTAAAAATCTTGCTGGTATGATTTGATCCGTGTCTACGTTTTCTATAGGCAGTGGAACTGCAGTCGTAGTTAATGTAGTGAATTTATCGTATGCCATAGTGTGGTAAATTTATTGTAAAAGAGTTCTTGGATCGGTTACTTGTCCTGTTACGGCTGCTGCAGCTGCAACTAATGGACTGGCTAATAAGGTTCTTGAACCTGGCCCTTGTCTTCCTTCAAAATTTCTATTAGAAGTACTTACAGCGTATTTTCCTGCAGGAATTTTGTCGTCATTCATAGCCAAGCAAGCTGAACAACCTGGTTCTCTGAGTGTAAATCCTGCTGCTTCTAAAATCTCCAAAATTCCTTCATCTTTTATGGCTTTTTCCACCTGATGTGAACCTGGTACAAGCCAGGCAGTGACATGATCTGCTTTTTTTCTTCCTTTTACAATGCTTGCAAAAGCCCTGAAATCTTCTATCCTACCATTGGTACAACTTCCTAAGAATACATAATCAATAGATTTACCAATCATAGTATCTCCCTCGTTGTAATTCATATAGGCCAATGACTTTTGGTAAGTGGCTACACCTCCCTCTAGATCAGTAGCTAGTGGAATATCCTTAGATATTCCCATTCCCATACCTGGGTTGGTTCCATAAGTGATCATAGGCTCAATATCCGAGCCATCGAACTCGTACACTTTGTCAAATGAAGCGCCCTCTTCAGTATATAATGTATTCCAATAAGCCATGGCTTTATCCCATGAAGCTCCTTTTGGCGTAAACTCTCTATCTTTGATGTATTCAAAAGTCTTTTCATCTGGGGCCATCATTCCGCCGCGGGCACCCATCTCAATACTTAGATTACAAACAGTCATTCTCCCTTCCATACTCATTTCAGAGAAAACATTTCCAGCGTATTCAACAAAGTACCCTGTAGCCCCAGAAGTACTGAGTTTGGAAATAATATACAGGGCCACATCTTTAGGAGTTACCCCATTTTGTAGGCTTCCGTTAACCCTTATGACCATTTTCTTAGGCTTGGGCTGCATAATGCATTGCGTGGTAAGTACCATCTCTACCTCTGAAGTTCCAATTCCAAAAGCTATAGCGCCAAATGCACCATGGGTAGAGGTATGTGAATCTCCACAAACAATCGTAGCACCTGGTTGCGTAATGCCATATTCGGGTCCTACGACATGTACAATACCATTTTTTTCATGTCCAAGCCCCCAATATGAAATACCATGTGCAGTGGCATTTTCTTCAAGCGCCTTTAATTGATTTGCAGACAAGGGGTCTGCTACAGGTAAATGCTGATTAATCGTGGGTGTATTATGGTCTGCTGTGGCAAAGGTACGTTCTGGATACAACACCTTAGCTCCCCTGTTTTTAAGTCCTAAAAAAGCTACAGGACTGGTTACTTCATGGACCATATGACGGTCAATAAACAGGACATCTGGACCGTTTTCAATGCTTCTCACCACATGAGAATCCCAAACCTTGTCAAAAAGTGTTTTTTTCATAGAAAAAATGGTATTAAAAGAAGGCAATTAAAGTGCCTATTGAATATTGTGCAAGTTGTAAAAATAAATAAAAAATAAGTGTTTGCAGTTATCTTTTTGTGTCTGAATTACGATGTTCAACTGATGTAATTCCAAATATTTTTGTGTTTTACAAGCGCTCTGTACGCTAGTAAAATTGGTTTATTGCTTGCGGTATCTAAATAAGGGTCTGATTTTAAAGTAGTTATAGCAACCTCTCTCGCTTTTTTAAGTAAATCTGCATCCTTGACAATATCTGCAATTTTGAGTTGTAACACGCCGCTCTGTTGGGTACCCATGAGATCTCCAGGCCCTCTTAGTTTTAAATCAACTTCTGCTATTTCAAACCCGTCGCTAGAAGCAACCATGGTTTCTAGTCGTGTTTTTCCTTCTTGAGACACTTTGTTTCCAGACATGAGGATACAAAAACTCTGTTCTGCACCTCTACCCACACGTCCCCTTAACTGGTGTAATTGAGACAACCCAAAGCGCTCTGCACTTTCAATAATCATCACTGAAGCATTAGGAACATTGACCCCAACTTCTATTACAGTTGTAGCTACCATAATTTGAGTTTCTCCTTTGACAAAACGGTCCATTTCGTAGGCTTTTGCTTCTGCATTCATTTGCCCATGAACTATAGATACTTGAAATTCAGGCGCAGGAAAAGACCTTGAAATGCTGTCGTATCCATCCATGAGATCCTTGTAATCTAGTGCCTCTGATTCATTGATTAATGGATAAACAACATAAATCTGTCTGCCTTTTTTAATCTCTTCTCTAATAAACTTAAATACCCCAAGTCTGTGAGCATCTGATCGCCAAACAGTTTTAATTTCTTTTCTTCCTGGCGGAAGCTCGTCTATAATTGAAATATCTAAATCTCCGTAAATACTCATGGCTAAAGTCCTGGGTATAGGAGTGGCCGTCATGACCAATACATGTG
>NZ_JBDNAI010000147.1:0-7287 GCF_039768515.1 Wenyingzhuangia sp. | reverse complement strand
TCAAAAAATACTGGAAAAGTGTTGAAGAACTAAAAGATAGTTCTGTTGTTGAAACGCTAAGTAAAAATGAATTTGTAGAAAACATTCCTACAGATGATTTTTTAGGTGATAAAGAAACACTTGAGACTTCTTCTACTTCGCGTAGAGACTTTTTAAAGTATGTTGGCTTTACAACCGCAGCAGCATCGTTAGCTGCCTGTGAAGGGCCGGTGATCAAATCGATTCCTTACGTAGTAAAACCAAACGATATTATTCCTGGAGTTGCAGATTGGTTTGCAACAACAGTAGCAGATGGATACGACTTTGCGAATGTTTTAGTAAAAACAAGAGAAGGGCGTCCAATCCAAATCATGCCAAACAAAGAGGCAAATGGAACTACAAATGCAAGAGTGCAAGCTTCTGTATTGTCGTTGTATGATGAAAGCCTTCGTTTGAAAGAGCCTACTAAAGGTGGAAACGCAATTTCTTGGGCGGATGCCGATGCAGAAATTGGAGCTACGCTAGCTGCTTTAAGAGCTGCAAACAAACCAGTTGTTTTATTAACAGGTACCATGGCAAGTCCCTCTACAACCAAAATTGTAGGAGAATTTACCGCTGCATATCCAAACGTAAAACATGTGGTATATGATGCCGTTTCAGAAAGTGGAGCTGCAGATGCTTTTCAAGAAGTATATGGCAAAAGAGCATTGCCAAATTATCATTTAGACAAAGCGGAAGTAATCGTTTCTTTTGAAGCCGATTTCTTAGGTGATTTTCACGGAGGTTTTGAGAAAGCATATGTTGCTGGAAGAAAACCTGAAAATGGAAAAATGTCTTACCATGTTCAGTTAGAAAGTAACATGTCATTAACAGGTGCAAATGCAGATAAGCGTATGGTTGTAAAACCATCCGATCAAGTATTCGCCTTGTTAAATCTATACAATGCCCTCTCAGGAAACAATGTTGCTTCGAAAGCAACTGCCCAAGATGCAGCCATCAAAAAATTAGCAGCTACCTTACAAAAGGCAGGTTCTAAAGCGGTTGTTTTAACAGGTTTAAATGATAAGAACGCACAATTAATTACCTTAGAAATCAATCGAATTTTAGGTAGTGAAATTATTGATGTAACAAATACCTTAAACATTCGCCAAGGAAACGATGCAGATGTTGCACAAATGGTTGCAGATTTAAAATCTGGAACGCTTGCAGGTGTTGTTTCATATAATGTAGATCCTGTTTATAGTTTAGCAAATGGACAAGAATTTGCAACGGCTTTAAAAGATAAATTATCAGTAGCAATTGCTGTCGAGAATAACGATACGGTTGCCGCTTCAAATTATGTATTACCAGCAACTCACTTTTTAGAGAGTTGGGGAGATGTTTCTATTTCTGAAGGAAACTACAGTTTAGTTCAGCCAACCATTCAGAAACTATTCAAAACACGTCAAATTCAAGAAGTTTTATTAGCTTGGTCAGGAAGTTCAACTTCTTACTACGATTATTTAAAATCTTTTTGGTCTTCAAACGTGTTGGGAGGAGCTTCATGGAACACTGCATTGCACAATGGTTTCTTTACAAAAGAAGTTTCCAAAACGGTTGCACTGAAATCAGTATCACTTTCAGAGGCTACTGCTAACTTGTACCGCTCAGTAAAAGCATCAGAATTTGAATTGGTTCTTTATACCTCTACTGGTTTAGGAGATGGGAAACAGGCAAACAATCCTTGGTTGCAAGAATTTCCAGATCCATTAACAAGAGCTTCTTGGGACAATTACTTAACCATTTCTATGGCAGACGCCAAGAAATTAGGGTTTACCAATCCAATAAAAGACAATGGAGCGATTGATGGGGATTATGCAAATCTGACTCTTAATGGAGTAACAGTTGCCAATGTTCCTGTATTAATTCAACCAGGTCAAGCACCAGGATCTATCGGTCTTGCTTTAGGATATGGTAGAACACTCGGTTTTAAAGATGAAATGAAAGTAGGAGTCAATGCCTACCCATTATATAAAGATGCCAACACAGTACAATACGGTGTTGCTATCGAAAAAGTATCCGGAACGCATAGGTTTGCTTGTACACAAGTACAAAAAACAATTGCAGGACGTCACGATATCTTAAAAGAAGTTTCTTTAAAAGATTATGTGAATATCGATCCAAAAGATCATAAAAACGGTTGGAACATTCCAGCAATGGTTTCTTACGATCATCAAGAAGTGGAGGCGAAGTCTATTGATTTATGGGCCGAGCACAATCGAGAAGTTGGACACCATTTCAATCTTTCTATCGATTTAACCTCTTGTACCGGTTGTGGATCATGTGTTGTAGCATGTCATGCAGAAAACAATGTACCCGTAGTTGGTAAAAACGAAGTAAGAGTTGGTCGAGATATGCACTGGTTGCGTATCGATAGATACTATTCTTCAGGAGTAGAAGAAGAATACAGAGCGGCAACAGGTCATGAACCAACATCTCCAAAAGTGAGAAAGTTTGCAACAGACGAATTGGGCTTAAGTAGAGCTGATATGTATGCTGCTATTGAAACTGAGGCAGAAAATCCTCAAGTTACTTTCCAGCCAATGATGTGTCAGCACTGTAACCATGCTCCTTGTGAGACGGTTTGTCCAGTAGCTGCAACTACACACAGTAAACAAGGTCAAAACCACATGGCTTACAACAGATGTGTGGGAACAAGATATTGTGCAAACAACTGTCCATATAGAGTACGTCGTTTCAACTGGTTCAATTACTCAAATAACAATGAGTTTGATTTCCACATGAACAACGAGTATGGTAAAATGGTTTTAAATCCAGATGTAGTTGTTCGTTCTAGAGGGGTGATGGAAAAATGTTCTATGTGTATTCAAATGACACAAGCAACCATTTTGAAAGCCAAGAAAGAAGGAAGGAAAATTGAAGCAGGAGAATTTGCAACAGCATGTTCATCAGCTTGTACAACAGGATCTTTACAGTTTGGTGATGTAAACAACGAGAAAGAAGTTGTTACAAAGTTAGCTGCAGATAAAAGAGCTTATCATGTTTTAGATTATCTACAAACGAAACCGAATGTAGTGTATCAAGTGAAGGTTAGAAATACAAACGAAGCGTAATTAAAAATTAAGATATAAAAATATGTCTCATTACGAAGCATCCATTAGAGAACCTTTAGTACTCGGTGATAAAAGTTATCACGATATTACTGAAGATATTGCAAAACCTATCGAAGGTCAGGCAAATAAAAATTGGTATATAGCTTTCTATATTTCTTTAGCAGCAATGTTATGGGGATTTGGTTGTATCTTTTATACTGTTGGAACCGGAATTGGGGTTTGGGGATTGAACAAGAACATTGGATGGGCTTGGGATATTACAAACTTTGTATGGTGGGTAGGTATCGGTCACGCCGGAACTTTAATCTCAGCAGTACTTTTATTATTCCGTCAAAAATGGAGAATGGCCATTAACCGTTCTGCGGAAGCCATGACGATCTTTGCCGTTTTTCAGGCAGGATTGTTTCCAATTATTCACATGGGTAGACCTTGGAATGCTTATTGGGTATTGCCAATTCCGAATCAATTTGGTTCTTTATGGGTAAACTTTAATTCGCCATTACTTTGGGATGTATTTGCAATTTCTACCTACCTATCTGTATCATTAGTATTTTGGTGGACAGGTTTACTTCCAGATTTCGCAATGATTCGTGATAGAGCAGTAAAACCTTTTCAAAAGAAAATATATGCCTTATTATCATTCGGTTGGTCGGGAAGAGCAAAAGATTGGCAACGTTTTGAAGAAGTATCTTTGGTGTTAGCTGGTTTGGCAACTCCATTAGTACTTTCTGTACACACGATTGTATCGATGGATTTTGCAACTTCAATCAATCCAGGATGGCACTCAACAATTTTCCCTCCTTATTTCGTAGCTGGAGCAATCTTTTCAGGATTTGCAATGGTACAAACTTTATTAGGGATTATGAGAAAGGTGACCAATATGGAAGATTACATTACCCGTATGCACATTGAGTATATGAACATTGTAATTATCCTAACAGGTGGTATTGTTGCCGTAGCCTATGCAACTGAATTTTTTATCGCATGGTATACCGGTTCTCCTTATGAAAACTATACATATTTATCTGTAGGTGCTGCAACTGGACCTTATGCTTGGGCATTCTGGTCATTAATCATCTTCAATATTATTACACCACAATTATTATGGTTCAAAAAAATAAGAAGAAGTTTTATATGGACTTTCATTATTTCAATTGCCATTAACATTGGGATGTGGTTTGAGCGTTTTGATATTATTGCGATTGTTTTAAGTAAAGGACACTTACCATCAACCTGGTGGCGTTTTGAACCTACTTTCGTTGATGTTGGTATCTTTATTGGAACCATTGGTTTCTTCTTCGTATTATTTTTATTGTACGCAAGAACATTCCCAGTAATCGCGCAAGCGGAAGTAAAAACTATTTTAAAATCTTCGGGTGAGTTTTACAAGAAGAGAAGCGAACAAGGAATTCCTACTAAGCCAGCTATTGTTGCTTTAAATGCAACGAGCAAGAAGGAAGATTCTGATAACAATTTAAACGGATAATTATGGAATCATCAAAAGTTATTCACGCGTTTTATACCGATGACGAAGTTTTGTTAGATGCAGTAAAAACTGTAAAAGCAGCACACCATCACATTGAAGAAGTATTTTGTCCATTCCCAGTTCACGGCCTAGACAAAGCCATGGGATTAGCACCAACAAGACTTGCCATTACCGCATTTTTGTACGGAATTACAGGTTTAGCTTTTGCTATTTGGATGACAAATTATATGATGATCGACGACTGGCCACAAGACATTGGTGGAAAGCCAAGTTTTAGTTGGGTAGAAAACATGCCAGCCTTTGTGCCAATCATGTTTGAATTGACCGTATTTTTTGCAGCCCATTTAATGGTAATCACTTTTTATATGAGAAGTAGAATTTGGCCTTTTAAGGATGCAGAAAATCCAGATCCAAGAACTACAGATGACCATTTTTTAATGGAAATCCCAGTGCATAACAACGAAGCAGAATTGACTTCTTTGTTAAGTGAAACTGGCGCAGTAGAAATTAACGTAGTAGATAAGCACTAATCAATAGATAATGAAGAATTTTAAATTAATTATCGTTTTAGTAATTGTTGCAAGTTTAGCTTCTTGTGGCGATAAGAGAACTCCACAAATGCAATACATGCCAGACATGTATGAATCGATTCCTTACAATGCAGATGCAGAAAATGGATTGAAAGGAAACCCTGTGAATAGCAAACCTGTAGCTGGTACCATCCCAAGAGGAGGTCACCCTGCTTATGATATCGCAGATAACAACGAAGGATACGAGAAAGCGAAAGCAGACTTAAAAAACCCTTTAGAACTTACCGAAGAAAACTTGGCAAATGGAAAGTCTATGTACACCATATACTGTACTTCTTGTCATGGTAAAAAAGGAGATGGAAATGGACATTTATCCAAAACAGAGAAATTCTTAGGGATTCCAAATTATAAAGACAGAGACCTTACAGAAGGGAGTATCTATCATGTTTTAATGCACGGTAAAAACTTAATGGGTTCTCATTCATCTCAATTAACATATAACGAACGTTGGCAAATTGTTCAATACGTAGAAGTTTTACGTGCTGATTTGTTAAAATAAAGTTTAAAAAGAAAGAATACGAAAGATATGTATCAATTCTCAGGTAGATTAAAAACATTCTCATTAGCCCTTATAGTATTGGGGTTTGTTGGGTTGGCGTATAGTTTTTATAATGGCTCTCAAAAGACATTAGAAGACGCAAAACATGCAATTGAAGCTGCAAGTAATGACGCCCATGGTGGTGGACATGGCGAAGCAGCAACACCTCATGCAGCGGAAGCAAGCCATGACTCGCATGCAGTAAAAACAGATAAAGAAGCACATGCTGCTATGATACATGCTTCCGAAGACAAAGATACATCTCATGGTGATGCTCATGCTAGTTCAGAAGCACACGGTACATCTCACGATGATGAACATGCCACTCATGTTTTACATCAATTACAAAACAGACCTTGGTCCGCATTTTATGTAGCCTTGTTCTTCTCTTTAGGATTGACACTATTGGTATTAACGTTTTATGCAATTCAACGTGTTGCACAAGTTGGATGGTCAGTAGTTATCTTAAGAGTGATGGAAGCAATAACAGCAAACTTACTTCCGGTCTCTATCATTATGATCCTAGTTTTGGCCGCATCAGTAATGCATATCAATCATTTATTTCCATGGATGGCAGAAGGTGTTTTTGATCCTGAAAGCGACAAGTACGATGCTATTATCGATGGAAAATCAATTTGGATGAATGCTACTGGTTTTATGTTAAGAAGTATTGCATACTTAGTAATTTGGAATGTTTATAGATTCTTAATTCGAAAAGGTTCTATCAAAGAAGATACTGCAAACGACGGAAACAAGACCTATAAGAAAAACTACAACATGTCTGTTATTTTCTTATTCTTATTCATGATCACAGAATCGATGATGTCTTGGGATTGGATTATGGGATTAGACCCACACTGGTTCTCAACCTTATTCGGGTGGTATGTATTGGCAACTTTATTAGTAAGTGCTTTAACAGTAATTGCGTTTGTAACTATTTATTTACGTTCTAAAAATGCCTTACCAGGAATCAATGACAGTCACATTCATGATTTAGCAAAATTTATGTTTGGTTTTTCTGTATTCTGGACCTACTTATGGTTTGCACAGTTCATGCTAATTTGGTATGCAGACATTCCAGAAGAAACAACGTATTTCGTAGCTAGATTTACAGAGTATAAATTACCGTTCTTAGGAATGGTTGTTATGAACTTTGTATTTCCAATATTACTATTAATTAACAGTGATTTTAAAAGCAGACCTTGGTTTGTGTTTATCGGAGGAACTGTTATCTTAATGGGACATTATGTAGACGTATTTGTAATGGTAATGCCATCAACAGTAGGAGCTCAGTGGTCCTTTGGAATCCCTGAATTAAGTGCAATCTTTTTCTTTATAGGATTGTTTATTTATACTACTTTTAGTGCATTTGCCAAAGCAAATCCTATTACGAAAGGAAATCCATTCTTAAAAGAGAGTGAGCATTTTCACTATTACAACATCGAACACACAGGAGAAGGATCTGGAGATCACCATTAATAATAATTGAATTAAAAAATTAAGACAAAATAAATATGTTAGCTTTATTTTATATTTTTATAGGTGTTGCAATTGGAGTCAGTTTTTGGCAGATTACCAGAG
>NZ_JBDNAI010000146.1:0-13031 GCF_039768515.1 Wenyingzhuangia sp. | reverse complement strand
GAAATTGAAAAATATTTGTTTTTGAGGTTTTTCCTACTGCTAAGTTTTCATTAAAATTTGCCTCTACATTTGGCAATGGAGCTTTTCTAATGAGTATTCCTAAAATAAAAAGAATCATTGCCATTACAAGGTATGGAGCAACCACACTTTCTGCCATATCGTTTAAGAGTGCAGATTTTTTAATATGATCTACATGAACAAGTTGTTGTTGCATTTCGTCTATTCCATTCAATAATAAAGCTCCAAAAATAATAGAACCCAAAGCACCCGCAACTTTATTTGCAATCCCCATGATAGAAATTCGTTTTGCCGCGCTTTCCAATGGCCCTAAGATGGTTATGTAAGGATTTGATGCTGTCTGTAAAATTGTCATCCCAGCACCTTGAATAAAAATTCCAATCAAAAACATCCAATATGTTCTTTGTTCAGCGGCAGGTATAAAAACCAGTGCGCCGAGCCCCATAATGAATAAACCGAGCGACATCCCCTTTTTATAACCTATTTTATTGAGTAGGAAAGAAGAAGGAATTGCCATTACAACGAATGAAATATAGGAAGCAGAAGCCACGAATAGAGATTGAGCAGAGGTCAATTCGTTAATAGCTTTCATAAAAGGGATTAAGGCCCCATTGATCCATGTGACAAATCCGAAGATAAAGAATAGCCCAGCAATAATTATAATGGGAATGATATGCTGATTTTTATTTTGTGCTGTTGACATAGCTAAGATCTTTGTACGTTTTAGGTTTAAATATAAATATAAGTACTTAGAATGATTTGATTTTCTTTTAAAACTTATCTTAAAAATAGTGCATAAAAAAAAGCCTATCATTTATTGATAGGCTTTTTCTAAACTTTATAGTAAAGGAATCAAATTAGATAACTTGTACGTTTACTGCGTTTAATCCTTTACGTCCTTCTTCAACTTCAAAAGATACTTTGTCTCCTTCGGTGATTTCATCAGTTAAACCATTGATGTGTACAAACACATCTTTTCCTCCATCTTCTGGAGTAATAAATCCGTATCCTTTTGAATCGTTGAAAAACTTTACTGTTCCGTTACTCATAATAATAAATTGTATATTTTAAAGCCGCAAGGTAGTCTAAATTAGTTTACATCTACTATAAAATGAATTTTATTTTTAAATACAATCATCTGTTAATCAGTTGTTTGTTTTAAAGGGTGTATTTATTTTTTTTTCACCTCATCATCTCTAAAGTTTTCGATGATAGATAGCCGATTCAGAGTTTGGTTTGTCGAGTGTTGTTTGGAAGAGATTTCCTGTTTTCTTATTTGTTTTTTACGTAAATCAGTTTGTGTCTGCTTTTGGGGGTTTCTCTTTGTTCTATTTCAAATTCGTCAATAGCATTCATCATCGGAGTTAATTTCTCGAAACCATAGTTTCGGGCATCAAAGCTAGGACGTTTTTTTTGTAGCAAGCTTCCTACATCTCCCAAAAAAGCCCAGCCATCATCATCAGAAACATCAGAGATGGTGGCTTTGATCAGTTTGATGATTTTAGGATTGATATGATCAATATTGTCTTTGTCAGCAGATTTTTTACTGTCTTTTTTGTCTTGTATTTTTCTAAGCACCTCTATGTATATGAATTTATCACAGGCTACAATAAAGGGCGTCGGTGTTTTTTTTTCTCCAATCCCAATCACTTGCATTCCAGCTTCTCTCAGTCTTGTCGCTAGTTTGGTGAAATCACTATCACTGGAAACCAAACAAAATCCTTGAACTTTTTCTGAATACAAGATATCCATTGCATCAATTATCATGGCAGAATCTGTCGCGTTTTTACCTGAAGTATAAGCATATTGTTGTATCGGAGTGATGGCGTTTTCTAAGAGTAAATCTTTCCATTTGCCAAGATGTGGTTTGGTCCAATCTCCATAAATTCGTTTGAGGGTTGGGTTTCCGTACTTGGCTATTTCTTCCATCATTTCTTTGACTGGGGATGATGGAATATTATCTCCGTCTATTAATACAGCTAAATTATTGTTCATGGTGTGTATTGTTATGTTTAGAAATATACGGTTATTTAAGTTCTAAAAAAAGGTTTCAGAACTGCATTCCGATTTTGAAATTTAAAATCCTACCTGACAAAACATTTGAGACACCATTATACTGATTCTTGTCAACATCATATATCCATGTATTGGTTGTGGTGTTGTTGATGTCAAACATATTGAAAAGTTCAAGTCCGATATCAAGTTCTTTGAAAGTGCTTAAAAAGCCTGATTCGTATTGTTTGTTTTTATCAACGATAATGTATGACGCACCTAGGTCTGCTCTTCTGTAAGGTCTTAGGCGGGTTTGAAAAAGATATCGATCTACTCCTGTGCTTTGATCTGCTCTTGCGTTTATCGGAGATCCTCCGGGTAAACTACTGTTTAATACCAAGTTTAAAAATACCTTAAAGTTTGGGTTACTGGGTACATAATCTTGAAATAAGATTGCAAGTTTAAAACGTTGATCAGTCGGTCTAGGGATATACCCTCTTTTGTTGGTGTTTTCCTCTGTTTTAAGTAAACCTAGACTCACCCAGCTCTCTTTACCAGGCACAAACTCACCACTTAATTTTACATCAAGACCCGTAGCATAAGCTTCTGTATTGTTGTTTGCATCATATCTAATCCTAACATTGTCCAGTGCGTAAGCATTGATATGGTTTAATTGTTTGAAATACAATTCAGAAGTCATTTTAAAAGGACGTTTCCACAGTTTAAAGCTGTACTCGTTGGAAAACACAAAGTGAATAGATTCTTGAGCTTTTATATTGTTTAGAATTTCTCCGTTTACGTCCCTGAGTTCTTTGTAGGAGGGAGGTTGATGATAAAAACCGGAAGACCACCTAAATACCATGTCGGTGTGGTCCCAATCAGGTTTTAAAGAAAGTCTAAATCTTGGACTTATTGTTTGTTGTACCTGAGAAGTTGTTGGAGTTAAATTGTTTGTAATTTTCCAAACGTGAGTTCTAATACCCGCATGGTGCCAAAGGGTGTGGTCACCGATATACCATTTTTTATTCCATTGAAAATATCCCGATACTCTATTGATGGTAACATCGTTTTGAGCTTTTACTTGGTAATATAAATTGATGTCAGAGGTATAGGGTTGATAAGGTTGATTGTAGAAATCACCTAGCTCAGGAGCTCTCAAAGTAAGCCCGTTATCATCAATAGATTTCCATTCGTTCACACGATCTCTTATGTTTTCTTTTTGAAATTTTAGACCTGCTTCAAAGTGGTGATTATTTCTTTTATGCTTTAGAGATATTTTAGCATTTTGTATCAGAATATCTAAATCATTCCTTGCGTGGTCAAGTTGAGAACCTACTCCATTGGTAAACAATCGTTCGCCGTTTAAAGGGTCTACCTCTACCATGGCATAAGCGCCAAAGATATCATAGTACTCTTGTTCTTGTGTATTAAAAGCTGAAGCAGTGATTTCTAATTTGGTGTCTTTATCAAAATTGTGTTTAAAGGTTAGTGCTCCAAAATAAGTCTTGAAATCATCTTGTTCGTTACCTTCATAGAAAACAACCAGTTCTCTGGGTTTAAATAAACCACCAAATTTTGTTACTCTAGAAATGGGGGTAAAGTTGTAGTTGTTGATGGCTATATTTCCTAAAAAGTCAAACCTGCTGTTTTTATTGAGTTGATATGACATGTAGGATTGGATGTCAACAAAAATGGGTTTAAAATTTGTTTCAGTGTCTTTACTGTTTACGAGTAGTTGATTGTTACGGTATCTAGCACCGATAAGTGTTGATAGTTTTTTGTTTAAAAACAAATTTTCATAGGTGTAGCTTGCACCTAATAAATTAACATGGAGTGTAGATTGTTGTTTGGTCGGCCTTTTGTAGTGAATGTTTAATACGGAAGATAGTCGATCGCCAAATTTAGCTTCAAACCCCCCAGCAGAGAAGTTGATGTTTTCTGTCATATCAGAGTTCAAAAAGCTGAGTCCTTCTTGCTGTCCTGATCGGATTAAAAAAGGTCTATAAATTTCCACACCATTCACATAGACTAGGTTTTCATCAAAACTTCCTCCACGAACGCTGTATTGCGTGCTCAATTCATTACTGTTGTTTACCCCAGGTTGTGTCATCAACAGGTTTTCTATACCAGCGTTTGCCCCAGGGATTCTTTTAAACTTAGCAGCCTTAAGTTTTACTATTCCCCTTTGTGCATTTTCATAGCTTTTGATGGTAACTTCTTCAATGTCCTGAGATTGGTTATTTAAGACTGGAAAATATTTTATGGTTTTGTTTTTGTAACCCTTAAAATTTTTGATGAGGGTTTTGTACCCTAAATGCGAAAATTTAATTGTTGTTTTTTGATTTATAGGTATTTCGATATTGTAAGCTCCATTTTCATCGGTTATAACTCCTTTGTCATGATAGGTGATATTCACGCCAACAACAGGTTCCTTCGCCTGGTTTGTGACGATACCCGAAACAAATCCTGTTTGAGAAAACAGGGTGAAACTACAGAAGCAACAAAGTGTAATTAGTAATGTTTTCAAGGTTTTTTATTTGAAAAATTTTGATACAAATGTTTTAGTGTTTCCTAAAACATCCTGAACTTTTAATTTAAAAACATGATTTTTTTTATGGACTGCTAGGTCACTTAAATCAAAACTCAATTTATTTTTTTTGGGTTCATACTCCATCAACACCCATCGATCATCAATAGTAGCATAATAATTTTTAACCGCTGATTCGTTGTCTTTTATGAAAATACTTAAGGTCTTGTGTTTACGAATGTTTTGATTTTCATAAAAGCTGGGATGATATATCACAGGAGAAATACTATCGTATTTTAAGTAAAAGTCTCCCAGCAACTTGGTGTTTGTGTAAATTTTATTTTCTTTTTTATTTGTATTTATATAGTTGTATGTGTTTTTGTTTTTACGAGCAAAATAGATTTGTTTTTTTTGAGTGGTTGTTAGGCTGTCTGTAAAATATGTTAGGGTGTAGTTTTTATTCAGAGGGATTTTTGGTTGATGAACAGTGATCTTGTTATTAAGATACTGATATTGAATATACACATTTTCGAAAAAAGTATGCTTGGGGAATCTAATCTCAGATTTTCCTTGTTTAAAGACGGTGTATTTGTTTTGGTCCACAAAATAAGGTGTTCGTTTGTTCTCTTTGATAATGGGAGTAATGACTTTATTTCCTGTGATAGGTATTTTTATGGTTGTGGTATTTTTTGCAATATCACGGATCGTGATTTCAACATGGTAATCCTCCTGGTCGTTAATGAAAATAAACCCTTTGTTTTCATCTGTTTGATAAATAGAGAGTCTGTTTGGTTGTTCAATATATGTTTTTTGGTATTTGTTGTGGTATTTGGCAAAATGTTCGTAGTCAATTAAAAGGTTGATGTACTTGCTTTCATCAAAAGCAAAAGTTTCTAAATCGTGATGGTATACGGTCACTCCATTGACCGACATATCAATACTATAAACGCCATTTTTGTTGGGCGTATTGTTCAACAAATCATAAGTGTTGATTTGGATTCCAATTTTACCAATAGCTTCAACACGATCAGCAACATACAAGTGCTTGTTTATTTTTTTTGTCTGAATATCTTGAGCTACCGGTATTTTATTTATTGCAGCTTCTTTTCCAAACGGGACCATCCTAAGCCCCTTAAAGGTTGGGCTAATGTCATCGGGAACCTTAAGTCCAAATAAAAGCGGGTTGATTGTTTTTTCAGTTTGGCTGTCTCTAATTTCAAAGTGTAGGTGAGGTGCTGATGATCCACCAGAATTTCCAGAAAGCGCAATGATTTCGTTTTGTTCAATTGTTAGTTCATCTTTATTGGGGAAAAGTTGGATTTCAAAAGATTCTTTTTCGTACTGTTTTTTTTTGAGGTAGTTTTCAATTTTATCATTGAACTTATCTAGATGTGCATAAACGGTAGTGTATCCGTTTGGGTGATTGATGTAAATGGCTTTTCCATAACCCCACAAAGAGATTTTGATTCTAGACACATAGCCTTCCATAGCTGTGTGCACCAGTTGACCTATTTTTCCTTTGGTTTTGATGTCAATTCCAGAATGAAAATGGTTGGTTCTTAATTCTCCAAAGGTTCCAGCTAAAACCATAGGGAATTCTAAAGGGTTTCTAAAATCATTTTGAGGGTAATGAGACTGCCCAAAAGAAGGGTTGCAAGAAGCTATAAAAAGAATAAAGATGATTTTGTTCAAGAAAAAGTCATTTAAGTTTGTACAAAAATATTAAAATTGACGTATAAATCTCTGAGAAACAAACATAATCAAGAATTATATAATTAGAGGCTTAAAAAATTGGATTTAAAAATAACAATGCTATTTTTGTAGTAACGGTTTAGTGATAATAACATGGAAGGTCATCAAAACATAATTGCCACATTGAAGGCTAATATTGAGCAACTTCTAGAACGCTACGAATTTTTACAAAAGGAAAATCAAATTATATCCAACAGCAATTTTGTTTTACAGCAAAGTAATAAAGGATTAAAAGATGAGATTTCTTTTTACAAGGAAGAGTTGCAAATGTTAAAAATTGCTAAAACTATTGAAGGTAGTGAAGGCTATAAGAAAGATACGAAGGCTAAAATTGATTTTTTAGTTGCAGAAATAGATCAGTGTATTAAAGAATTAAATACATAAGCTCTTTAAAATGGCGGATACATACAAGATTAATGTAGCAATTGGTGGTAGAAATTACCCGATTTCAGTAGGATCTGCTGAAGAAGAACAAGGGGTGAGATCTGCAGCTGTAAACATTAATAAGTTGATTTCAGATTATGAAAGTAGTTATGCGGTGAACGATAAACAAGATGTATTAGCGATGTGTGCTTTACAATTTGCTTCTGTTTTAGAAGTGAATAAAGTCATAAAAGAAGAAGAAAATGATGCAATTGTTACTGAAATTTCGATGCTGAATAGCAAGTTAGAATCGTATTTGGATTCATAGAAAATAAGACACTACCTACTTTGGTTTTCGTTTGATAAACTCAACACTATATCTTTAAAAAGGATGAGTCTATTGTGTTAAAGCAAGCTGTATAATAACAGATCCTTGATCACAATGTTAGTCCTAAAAAATGTTAATTTGGAGTTTATAAAACCAACCTTAGTAGGTTTTTTATATAATTTAATTAAAAAAAAATGGATACAACTATAATATTGATAGCTATTGGAACTTTTGTTTCAGGGTTTGTTATTGCAAAATTACTCGAGAAATTTAAAGTTTCAAATTTAACGGTGCAAGCTGAGAAAGATGCACGATCCATAGTAAAAGAAGCTAAGATTACTGCGGAGTCTATCAAGAAAGATAAAATTTTACAAGCAAAAGAAAAATTTATCGAACTGAAAGCGGAGCATGAAAAAGTAATTTTTTCCCGTGATAAAAAAGTTTTAGATTCTGAAAAAAGAGCCAAAGAGAAAGAAGTTTCTTTGAACAAAGAAATAGAGAAGGAAAGAAAGTTAATCAAAACTCTTGAGGAGAAAGAAAAGGATTATGATCACCGTCTAGAGATATTAGAAAAGAAGCAAGAGACTTTAGACAAAACCCACAAGAGACAAATAGATTTACTGGAGTCTATTTCTGGGTTGTCTGCAGAAGAGGCTAAAGTACAATTGGTTGACTCGTTAAAAGCTGAGGCAAAAACAGACGCTATGGGTTATATACGAGATACCCTAGAAGAGGCAAAGTTAACTGCAGAGCAAGATGCTCGTAAGGTGATTTTAAACACCATACAGAGGGTAGGTGTAGAACAGTCCATAGAAAATTGTGTATCTGTTTTTAATATTGAGTCAGATGATGTCAAAGGCCGTATTATAGGTCGTGAAGGTCGTAATATTAGAGCCATTGAAGCTGCGACAGGTGTTGAGATCATTGTAGATGATACTCCTGAAGCAATTATTCTTTCCTGTTTTGATCCTGTGAGAAGAGAGATTGCTCGCTTGTCTATGCATAAATTGGTTACAGATGGTCGAATCCATCCTGCTAGAATTGAAGAAGTTGTAGAAAAAACAGAAAAGCAGATCAATCAAGAGATTATAGAAGTAGGAAAACGTACTGTAATTGATTTGGGTATCCATGGTTTGCATCCGGAACTGGTTAAAACCATTGGTCGTATGAAGTTCCGTTCCTCTTATGGTCAAAATCTTCTACAGCACTCAAGAGAAGTTGCTAATCTTTGTGGATTGATGGCAGCAGAATTAGGGTTAAATGTAAAAGCAGCTAAAAGAGCTGGTTTGTTGCACGATATTGGTAAAGTGCCAGATTCAGAAAGTGAATTGCCTCACGCAATTCTTGGGATGCAATGGGCTGAAAAATATGGAGAGAAACCAGATGTTTGTAATGCTATTGGAGCTCACCACGATGAAGTAGAGATGAAGACTTTGCTCGCTCCAATTGTCCAAGTTTGTGATGCCATATCTGGAGCTAGACCAGGTGCAAGACGCCAAGTGTTAGATTCTTACATACAAAGGTTAAAAGATTTAGAAGATTTAGCGTTTGGGTTTACAGGTGTTCAAAAAGCCTATGCTATTCAAGCTGGACGTGAATTGCGTGTCTTGGTAGAAAGTTCAAAGGTGACAGACGATCAAGCTTCTGAATTGTCTTTTAGTATTTCACAGAAAATACAGACCGAGATGACTTATCCAGGTCAAGTGAAAGTGACAGTGATACGAGAAACAAGAGCCGTAAACGTAGCCAAGTAAAATTAGATTTTTCTCATTATAAAAAAGCGTTTTTAGAGTTTCTAAGAACGCTTTTCTAGTGTTAAAAAAAAGCCCAAAAAGATCCCTTAACGTTTTGCTCTGGGGTGGTAAGTGTTAACCACTTTAGTCAGTTTGCTTTTGTCCACATGTAAATAGATTTCAGTTGTTGTTATACTTTCATGTCCTAAAAGTGCTTGAATTACAGTTAGGTCTGCTCCACCATTTAATAAATGAGTAGCAAATGAGTGTCTAAACGTATGAGGGCTTATTGATTTTTTAAGATTAGATTTTTCTGATAATTGTTTGATGATCGTATAGATCATTACTCTTGTTAATTGTTTCCCCCGACGGTTTAAAAACAAAATGTCTTCGTTTTCTTTTTTTGCAGGGGTCAAAGTTCTTTGGTTTTGTATGTAATTGAGGATGATGTTTTGTGTAAAAGAATTGGTAGGTATCAAACGCTGCTTGTTTCCTTTACCAGTAATTTTCACAAATCCTTCTTCAAAGTACAAATCAGAAATCTTCAAATTAATAAGTTCACTTACACGTAATCCAAAACCGTATAAGGTTTCTAAAATGGCACGGTTACGTTCCCCTTGAGGATGAGACAAATCGATAGTATTGATCACCTTGTTGATTTCCTCTTCGGATAAGGTATCTGGCAATTTTAATCCTGTTTTTGGTGTTTCAACAAGATCCATAGGGTTGTCTTGCCTGTATTTTTCAATCAATAAGTACTCAAAAAAAGAGGACAAGCCTGAGATGAGTCTGGCTTGAGATTTGGCCTTGTGTGTTTTTGAATAATGGTATAAAAAATCTTTGATATTCGAAGCTTGAATATTGATTGGAGTCCATGTAGTATCCTTGAAAAAAAGAAAGAGTTTTTTGCAGTCATTTTGATAACTGATGATGGTGTTTGCTGCAAGTCCTTTTTCAATCAATAGGTATTGTGAGAATTCTTTAATCTGTACTTTCCAATTCATCATCTCGTAAAAATAAGGATAAATAAACTTTTATTGGCATCATGAATAGTAAAGTGTAAAGTAAAGAAGCGTTCAACTTTGTATTCGTTTGTATTTTATGTATTTTTAATCCATATAATTTATTTATTATGAAAATATTAATTTTAAATGGTCCAAATTTAAACTTGTTGGGGAAACGAGAACCTGAAATTTATGGGACTGAAACCTTTGAAGATTACTTTAGTACTTTACAGGCAAAATATCTAGACATTGAGTTGGTCTATTTTCAGTCCAACAGTGAGGGGGATTTGGTAGACAAAATACATGAAGTTGGTTTTTCCTTTGATGGAATTGTAATGAATGCTGGAGCATACACACATACTTCTGTCGCCATTGCAGATGCTATCAGCGGAGTTTCCTGTCCTGTTATTGAGGTACATATATCAAATACACATAAAAGAGAAGCCTTTAGGCATAAATCGTACTTGTCTCCTGTTTGTGAAGGCGTTGTTTTAGGGTTTGGGTTGAAGAGTTATGAGCTCGGATTGATGGGCTTAATAAAATAATTAGAATCATTGGATAAAAGGGAGAATTGGTTATTTGTAATTACACCAAAGCATTATTTTTTTGATTTAAACTTAAATGAAGTTTGGAAGTATAGAGATTTGCTTATGCTCTTTGTAAAAAGAGATCTCATCACGCTTTATAAGCAAACCCTATTGGGTCCATTATGGTATTTGATACAGCCATTGTTGACCTCCATTGTTTTTACCTTGGTTTTCAATAAAATCGCAAACATTAGTACAGGAGGAATTCCCCCTTTTTTGTTCAACTTAGCGGGTGTTATAAGTTGGAATTACTTTAGAGACTGTTTGACAGAAACTTCAGATACATTTAAAAAAAATCAAGCCATCTTTGGAAAGGTATACTTTCCACGAATAATCATGCCTTTGTCTGTTGTTTTATCTAATCTTCTGAAGTTTGGTATCCAGTTTGGAGTTTTTATTTGTTTTTATGTTTATTTTTATCTCAATGGGAGTGCTATAGCAGCTAATATCTATGTATTTACTTTTCCAATTGTACTTGTTTGTATGGCACTACTTGGTTTGGGATTGGGAATGATCATTTCATCTATGGTCACAAAGTACAGAGATTTGATTTTTTTAGTTTCTTTTGGAGTTCAACTTTTGATGCATATTTCCTTGGTAACGTTGCCCTATCGTGTCTTCCAAGAAAATCATATCACTTGGGCAGTGGATTATAATCCTGTGGCCCATATCATTGAGTATAGTAGGTTTGTTTTGCTAGGAGAAGGTACTGTTAGTCTATTTGGAGTTGTTTATCCTTTGGTTTCGTCAATAGTTTTATTTTTATTAGGAGTTTTGGTGTTTAACCGTACCGAAAAAAGTTTTATTGATACGATTTAATCTGTTATTTGTTTGTTGCTACAGAAAGAGGAGTTGTCAGGGATTAGATATTTATAATATTGCTTTTGAGGTTTCTGTAAATAGTTTATCATACAACTTTGGTGTTACCCATGGACAAGGTTTGTAAGTAATAAAGTTAGGGGAGAAGATCTTTTAAAAGTATTGAAGATAATATTTTAGAAGGTTGATAAAGAAGAAAATACAGGTTTGATTTCATGAATTTTTAATCTATAAAGACCAATTGTTATTTGTGATGTAGATCCTAATTAGAGATGACTCATAAGACGTCTCATAATAATAAGAATCATTTTCTTGATAAAATAATACGATATGTTTGGAGCAAAAATTAGAGGTGTTAAAATAATTTGAAAAACAAATGGAATGGAAGAGAACCTAGAAAACGAACAATCGTCAACAGACAACATTATTCTAAAAGTAGAGAACATATCCAAACAATATCGTTTAGGGACTCTAGGGACTGGAACACTTTCTCACGATTTGAATAGGTGGTGGTACAAAATAAGAGGGAAAAATGATCCGTATTTAAAAATAGGAGAGACCAATGATAGAACTACCAAAGGAGACTCAGCATATGTTTGGGCTTTGAAAGATGTTTCCTTTGAACTAAAAAAAGGAGAAATTTTAGGGGTTATTGGTAAAAACGGAGCAGGAAAATCCACTTTACTTAAAATTTTATCAAAAGTAACAGGCCCAAGCACAGGAATGATAAAATCTAGAGGTAGAATAGCTTCTTTATTAGAAGTAGGAACTGGGTTTCACCCTGAAATGACAGGACGAGAAAATATTTATTTGAATGGAGCTATTTTAGGTATGACTAAAAAAGAGATCAGTGATAAGATTGAGGAAATGATTTCTTTTTCGGGTTGTGAGCGCTATATAGATACCCCGACAAAAAGGTATTCTAGCGGAATGACTGTACGTTTGGCATTTGCCGTCGCTGCTTTTTTAGAACCAGATATTTTAATTGTTGATGAGGTTTTAGCGGTTGGAGATGCAGAATTTCAAAAAAAAGCAATTGGTAAAATGCAAGACATTTCCAATTCAGAAGGTAGAACAGTGCTTTTTGTGAGTCATGATATGGGAGCAATACAAAGTTTGTGTACTAGGGTTATGGTATTGATGAAAGGAGAAACCTCTTTCATTGGTTCTTTAGCAGAAGGTATCGAATTTTATATGGAACAGAATTTAAAAAAGAGATCAAGAAGTGTTGTTGAAAATAAAAAAATCAAGCTTAATTCTTTGAAATTTATCAATAAGGGTAACTTAGAGACGAATGTTTTTAAAGTATTTGAGCCGTCTACCATTGAGGGGGAATTTGAATATAAGAAGATCATTCCAAGTGATGTTAAGATAGAATTGTTTGTTATTGATTCATTTGGACAAAGACAAACAGCAATCTCCTCTTGGTTAAATTCTATTTCGTTTGCTCCTAATTCAAAAAAAGTTCAATTTAAGGTAGATTTATCAAATGGGTTTTCAATAAAAACAGGTCAATATTCAATAGATATGTTGATTTATGATACAGTCACCAATTATTTTGAAAACGTATGCCAATTTGAGTTGTTGTCAAATAACAAAATAGGTTATAAAACAGATATTGTAGGTAGGCATCATGGTAAAGTTTACACTCCAAATCGATGGGAAATTAATTGAATATTATGAAATATTGACGTTTCTCCAAAATTATATTGGTTTTGTAATAATATAGTATGGTAATATGTGTTTTTGTCATATGAGTGTTATTTGGTGATTTTTTTAAATGGATGTAAAACTATCATAATGAGTTTATTGGCTATTATAATTGAATACCGTCAGAAATACTAAGGGTAATAGGAACAATTAAAAGAAATGAGAAAAGGAAATAATCCACAGAAAAATATATTAACG
>NZ_JBDNAI010000030.1:0-3262 GCF_039768515.1 Wenyingzhuangia sp. | reverse complement strand
TTACATTCCAAAACCCATTGTACTGATTCATTTGACCGATTTTTTCTTCTAAGGTCATTTTGGCTAATAATACCTCTGTCCTTTCTTTTGCAGACAGACTTTTATCCATATGATCTTTCTCAATATTAATACTAAATGAGAGCATGGTTATCAGCGCAGCAAATATGGATATACCCATTATAATTTTTTTCATATTCTATTATAGTTGTGATGATTGTTAAAATCAAATCATCTTTTTTTATTTTTTTATTTTTTTATTGATACACCCTTACATAATCTATTTCCATAGTGGAGATCGTAAAATTAGGATCTATATTACCTCCCAAAGTTCCCCCCATGGCAACATTTAAAATGATAAACTGATTTTTATCAAAAGGCCAATTTTTAGCATCTTTGAATCTTGGTTGATAAGTGTAATGTATGATATCATCCTTTATAAATTCAATTTTATCTTTGGTCCAATTGATAGCGTAAGTGTGAAACCTTGTTGTGACTGAAAGATCTTTAGGTGGATGACTTACATAAGGTGTATTTCCATAGCCTGATAAATTGTGTATCGCACTTGAAGGTTCACCAAGATAATTTCCTCTGTGCTCCATGATGTCTATTTCGCCACAGGCAGGCCATCCAATTGTTCTAATATTATCTCCTAACATCCATATTGCAGGCCATGTCCCTCCACCATCGGGTAATTTAGCACGAACTTCTACTTTACCGTAGGTAAAACTGTACCTATCCTCTGTTTTCATTCTTGCAGACGTGTAAGAACTGTTTGTAGAAGAAATTTCTCCACCAAATTCAGCTCCAGAAATATTGTCTATGAAATAAGTTCCACTAGTAGCAATACCCGGATCTACAAAAATAGCCATTCCAGCATATTCTAATAAAATTTTCTCACCCGAAGTGTCTCCCGGAACAGTTGCACTCTTTCCAAAGTCAAACGATACTGTTTGCCAGCCTGCTGTTGCAGTAGTTGTTGTTTGTACTTCTATTTTTCCTGCGGCTTTAGTTTGCGTTCCTTTATTAGCGCCTTCTAACTTTAAAATAAGACTTCTTTCAGTAGCTGTTTCTTGATAAAAATCGAAGGTAATAACCCTTTTACTGGGATTTAATAAACTTATGTAATTCGATTGTTGGATGACGATGGCTTCCCAAATCCCATCTCCTACGTTTACAATTTTTCCTACTTTAGTTGGACTTCCATTTTTGTCATTTTTATCTTCAACCGTAAGATTTGTAAACAAATATTCCGAAGCTGTCTCAAAATTTGCTAAGTTACTTCCTGTTTTTACAGGAAGTGTTAGTTTTTTAGCTGTAATTTTTAGAATACCATCTGCTACTGTCGCGTTTTCTTTGGTATAATTTTGTACTTCATTATTACCCCAACCTGTAGCTCCTAAATCATAAGTCCAATTTTCAGAGTTTGGAACTCCTGCCACATCAAACTCATCAGACCAAACCAATACCCTGTTATTCTCATTGACAAGATCAACCAAAGTTTGTAACTCTGTTAAACTGGTTGGGTTTGAGAAATCCGTTTTTAATTCAATGGCTTTTGAGTAGTAAATCCATTTGCCTTCTGATACATTTACGACCTTTGTAGCTAGTAAATCTTCAAAAGAAATCAAGCTGATGTTTCCTTTTCCTCCAGAATTGTCATAAATTTTTTGAAAAGCCAAATCACTTTCGGTCTCAAGGGTAGGATCAACGATAGGGTCTATGATTTGTGTTTCTATTTCATTATTATCACAAGCGATAACAAGTGGGATAAAACATAAAAAAGTCAACACTTTATTAAATATATTCATCATAATTTTTGGCTGATGTATTTTTTGGCTTTGATCAATAGGTTGTTCGTAATGCATTCAATAGGCTTTATTAAATGTCTACTGATATACCCTTACATAATCTATCTCCATAGCAGAAGATGTAAAATTAGGGTCAATACTACCCCCTAAGGTTCCACCCATAGCCACATTTAGAATGATAAATTGATTTTTGTTAAAGGGCCAATTGGCTGCATCCTTAAATCTTGGCTGGTATACGTAATGAATGAGGTCATCTTTGATAAACTCGATTTTATCTTTTGTCCAATTGATCGCATAGATATGAAATTCTGAAGTTACAGAAAGGTCTTTCGGAGGATGACTAACATAAGGTGTATCGCCAAAACCTGAAGAATTGTGAATGGCACTAGAGGGTTCTCCAGGGAAATTACCTCTGTGCTCCATGATATCTATTTCACCACATGTTGGCCAACCCACTGAAGTAATATTCTCACCCAACATCCATATGGCTGGCCATGTCCCGCCACCAAGAGGTAGTTTGGCCCGTACTTCAACCCTACCATAAGTAAAGGAAAATCTGTTTTGTGTTTTTATTCTCGCTGAAGTATACTCAGCACCACTATAAGTCTGCTTTTTAGCTGTGATTTTTAAAACACCATTCTCAACATAGGCATTTTTATCTCTCGTATAAAATTGAACTTCGTTATTTCCCCAACCTCCTTGACCTTTTCCAACATCATATGTCCAATTTTCATTACAGGGCAAACCATCAGTATCAAATTCATCTGACCAAACCAATACATCATTATTTCCTGAGCCTTCGGTAGACAAGACACCTGAACACGACGGTTTTTCTTCATCAACTGTACCGCAAGCTGATACAAAAACAATAATTGAAAAAGCACAAACGGTTAAAAGATATTTGTATTTAATTCTCTGCATTTTACTAATATGTTATTTTACATCATTAAATGTTATGTTGTCAAGGTAGACAACATTATTCTTACTCCTATTTTTAAAATCAGGAAAAACAATCAATTGGTCTATTTTTCCTGTTATCCCTTTACCAATGAGATTAGACATATCAAATACCAATTCTTCCCATTCATTTATTTTAGTATTGGCTACCTTAACCTCTACTTGGGCTTCACCATTGGCTTCAGAAAACTTTAAACCAACATCGCTAATATTGGATTTGTAAACTAACATTTTTACAATTTTGTTGGTTTCATCAAAGGTAAAAGAACCTATATCTGTTCCATGTTTGGACTCAAAACCCGCATAAGGAGCTCCACTTGTAAGCGCAGTAAACTCAAGTACTTTTTCTGAAATATTCAAGCCTGATGAATCAGGATTGTTCACGATTTGTACATCAGGGTTGGCACCATTTTCAAAAACAGTCCATGTCCAAGTCGCTCCAAAACCAGCTTCTTCAAAATCAATAGGATAATAAGGAGGCTGTGAATTATAAATGA
>NZ_JBDNAI010000145.1:0-3467 GCF_039768515.1 Wenyingzhuangia sp. | reverse complement strand
GCTAGAGAATTTCAAGGCTATAAATATTGGGGAGTTAGAGGATTGTTACTCATGGCAAAAAACTTTCATGCGTTAAAAGATGATTTTCAAGCTAATTTTATTTTGAATAATTTGATTAAAAATGCTACTGAATTTAAAGAGATAATGCAGGAAACCCAAAGATTATTACTAGAGTACAAAATAAACGAGACCAATGGTGAAGTCAATGCATATGAAGCAACAACAAAAGCTTTAAAAATAAAGAAAAACGAACTGATCTCAGAAGTATAAATTAAAATATGATGAAAAAACAATGCATGGTATTCTTATTGTTAATGACTGTTTTTGTTGCCTTTGCACAAGACGAACAAAAAGAAATTAAAAAAGAAGAGGTAGTCGTAGAGTTTTCATTTAGGCCAACACTTTCGGATGTCTTTAAGTTAAAAACATCTCCAGAGGCAAACGTATATTTTGAAAAAAAGGAGATTACCTATCAAACCAAATCAAAAGTTGTTCTGTCAGATTTTATACCTACACCCAAGAAAGTGATCTATGTAAATATTGATGAATCAAAACCAACCAATTTTTACAATTATGTTTATGGTGCTACTGGAAGTTATGGGAATAGTGAGTTTGAGTTCTTTATACAGCCCAAAAAAAATAAAAAAGCTATTCAATACGGAATTGGTCTTACAAGTTACCATACACAAAATGGGATCAACAACAAACAGGTAGACAATGGTCAATGGAAATTAGATTTAGATCTTTACCTAGCTAAAGAAGAGAAGAAATTAGATTGGAGAGCAGAGATTAATTTTCAGAATAATGTAGTGCATTGGTATGGACTACCTAATGCTACTAGTATAGATAACGGAAATAAAAACATACAACAGACATATAAAGATTTTAGCTTTGCAGGAAAGGTCAATTATAAGAATGTTTTTTTACAGAACATTACTCCCTCGCTTCGGTTTTTTTCAGACGATATGAACAGTTCTGAAGTTAACCTCAATGTTGAAACTGAATTAAACCATACGCTACTTGGGAATCACATTCAAGCAAAAGTTGACGTTCAATATTTAAACGGACATTTCGATCAAAGTTTTGACAATCCATCCAGTATCAATTATAGTTTTTTCAATATTGGGATTACACCGTCATACAGATATAAAACTACTGATTTTAAGATGACTACTTCATTAGGGTTGTATTTAAATAGTAGTCAAGAGAAAGCTAAAACCAACTTTTTGCTTTTGCCAAAGGTGCAAATTGATGTGGCTTTGATCAAAGATATTATGAGCTTAAGGGGTGGGGTTAGAAGCGAGTTAAATCAGAATTCTTACGCGAGTTTAGTTTCAGAGAATCCGTTTGTGTCTCCAACGTTATCAATCGAAACTACTCATGTTTTTTTCGATTTGTTTACGGGATTGGATGGTTCTTTGTCAAAAAACATAAGGTATGAGTTAGAGGGAAGTTATAGAAGTATTAACAATCAACCATTGTTTTTATACAACAGTCGTAAAGATATGGTCAAAAAGGCTTACGAGAGAGGGAATAGTTTTGGCGTGGTTTATGACGATGTAAATATACTTTCCTTTAAAGCAAACGTAGAAACCCTTCTTTCTGCATATTTTAAAGTAGGAGGTTTATTTGTGCTAAATAATTTTGAGACAGAAACCCAAAATAAGGCATGGAATATGTCTGGAGTTGAATTATCATCCTATGTTAACTTTCATAAGGGCAATTGGGTTTCTCAATTAGGGATTAATTATGTAAATGGAAGATATAGTTTGGTGGAAAACGAAACGGTAAAACTACGAGGTTTTTTAGATTTGAATTTAAAGACAGGATATGAAGTCAATAAAAAGTTAAAAGCACATTTCAATCTGTACAACATATTAAATAATAATTACGAATTATACACCAACTATCAGGTGCAAAGAGCACAAGCGTTAATTGGGTTATCATACAAATTTTAAACATGAACTGGGAACAATTATTATCGTTAAAAAGAGCAGGAGATACTGATAAGCGCTTTAGAAAAGATCAAGATGAAACTAGACTTGGGTTTGAAGTAGATTTTGATAGAATTGTCTTTTCTTCTCCGTTTAGAAGTTTACAAGATAAAACACAAGTGATCCCATTATCTGACACTGATTTTGTACATACAAGACTAACCCATAGTATGGAAGTTTCCGTGGTGGGACGTTCTTTAGGAAGAGTTGTAGGTAAACAGTTGTTAAAAAGGCATCCACATTTAACAGATTTGGGCTACACATTTAACGATTTTGGTTCTATCGTCGCTGCTGCAGCTTTATCTCATGATATTGGAAACCCTCCTTTTGGTCACAGTGGAGAACAGTCCATAGGGGAATATTTTAACTCTGGTAAAGGACTTAGATTTAAAAGTGATTTATCGGCTAAAGAATGGCAGGATCTAATTGATTTTGAAGGAAACGCAAATGGTTTTAAAATTTTAACACAGGATGGCCTAGGTGTTCAAGATGGATTAAGATTATCCTACGCGACATTAGGAGCCTTTATGAAGTATCCAAAAGAGTCCTTGCCGAAAAAAGCGACCAATCATGTTGTTGATAAAAAATTTGGATGCTTTCAGTCTGAGAAAGAAAAGTTTGTTGATGTTGCCGAAAATTTAGGTTTAAAGAAAATGAGATCGGGTCAAGATATTTCATATTTTAGACACCCTTTGGCATATTTGGTAGAAGCTGCTGACGATATTTGTTACACCATTATCGATTTTGAAGACGGTATCAATCTAGGTTTGGTTGATGAAGAGTTTGCTTTAGAGTATATGATTAAATTGGTGCAGCACAAAATTGATATTAAAAAGTATCATTCCTTAGGGCTTAAAAAAGATAGGGTAAGTTATTTACGTGCCCTGGCCATTAGCACTTTAATTGATGAAGCAGCGACTATCTTTATTGAAAATGAAACAGCTATCTTAGAGGGGTCTTTTGATAAGTCTTTGTTAGACAGGTGTAAGTATGAAGCACAGATTAACGACATTATCAATATCAGTATCGACAAGATATACAATAGCAAGAGTGTTTTAGAAAAAGAAGTAGCAGGCTACAAAGTTTTAGCAGATTTGTTAGAGGTTTTTATCAATGCGGTAAACAATACTTATTTGGGTAAAGCGTCAAATTACGACAAGCTAACGTTTATGTTGTTGCCACAAGAATTTAAACATGCCTCAGATTCTTTGTATGATCGTATTTTAGGAGTTTGTGCTTATGTTTCAGGCATGTCCGATAGTTACGCAATATTGGTCCATAAAAAAATCAGCGGTGTGATTGTTTCTTAAAAATAGCCAACACTTCTTACTGTAAAATAGGAACTAAATTTAAATAATTGTTTTCTTGCTGCTCTTGACTAATCCACTTAATATAAGCTGTTTATTGTCGTAGAAAGAATCACTTTGGCTCGTGTATTATAGATATTTTTGCTAAGTTAGAGTAAGAAAAAAT
>NZ_JBDNAI010000144.1:0-3990 GCF_039768515.1 Wenyingzhuangia sp. | reverse complement strand
GTATTGTCTAATACTTTACCATTGCTGACACTTTTAAGCTTGGTTCTAACAAATGCTGGGCCTTTTCCTGGTTTTACGTGAAGAAATTCAATGATTTTATAAATATCGTTGTTGTATCTAATACACAATCCTTTTCTAATATCTGATGTAGATGCCATTTTTTTATTGTCTTAATTATTACTAAAATATCCTTTCATTATACCCCTTTGAGAATCTCTGATAAACTGGAGAATTTCATCCCGTTCATTGGTCGCTTCCATTTCTGCTTCTATAATTTGAACGGCCTGGGTATTGTTATAATTTCTTTGGTAGAGTATTCTGTAAATATTCTGAATCTCTCTGATCTTATCTGTGTCAAACCCTCTTCTTCTCAATCCTACAGAGTTTATGCCTACATAAGAAAGTGGCTCTCTAGCCGCTTTGACAAATGGGGGAACATCTTTTCTCACCAAAGAGCCTCCTGTAACAAATGCGTGTTGCCCAATAGACACGAATTGATGAACGGCCACTAGACCTGCTAAAACTACATTTTCACCAATAGTTACGTGTCCTGCTAAAGTAGAATTGTTAGAAAAAATAGCATTATTGCCCACCAAACAGTCATGGGCTATATGACAATATGCCATAATGAGACAATTTGAACCAATGACGGTTTTCATTCTATCCGTAGTTCCTTTGTTAATAGTCACACATTCTCTTATAGTGGTGTAATCTCCAATTTCTACGGTAGTATCTTCTCCATTGTATTTTAAATCTTGTGGTGGAGCGGAAATAACTGCTCCAGGAAAAATATTACAGTTTTTCCCAATACGGGCACCTTCCATGATAGTCACGTTAGATCCTATCCAAGTGCCTTCTCCAATAATGACATTATTGTGAATGGTCGTGAAGGGTTCTACTACAACATTTTTGGCGATTTTCGCACCTGGGTGTATGTAAGCTAAAGGCTGGTTCATTTATTTCTTTTTAACAATTTGAGCCATTAATTCAGCTTCACAAACCAACTTATTATTGGCATAAGCATAGGCTTGCATATGGCATATTCCCCTTCTAATAGGAGAAATAAGACTACAGTGGAAAATTAATGTATCTCCGGGAATGACTTTTTGCTTGAATTTCACATTGTCCATTTTCATGAATAAAGTGAGGTAGTTTTCAGGATCTGGCACCGTACTTAATACAAGAACTCCTCCTGTTTGTGCCATGGCTTCTATTTGCAAAACACCTGGCATGACTGGTGCTCCTGGAAAATGTCCAACAAAAAAATCTTCGTTCATGGTGACATTTTTCATTCCAACTACATGGGTGTCTGAAAGTTCAATAATACGGTCTATCAGTAAAAATGGTGGCCTATGGGGAAGCATATCCATGATCTGGTGTATGTCCATTAAAGGTGGTGCATTTAGATCATATTTAGGCACCTGATTTCTCTTTTCTGCCTTAATCATGGCACAGAGTTTTTTTGCAAACTGAGTGTTTACATAGTGTCCTGGCTTGGTGGCTATCACTTTACCCCTGATTCTAGAACCCGCCAACGCTAAATCTCCTATGACATCTAATAACTTATGTCTGGCTGCTTCATTAGGTTGATTTAAAGTGAGATTATCTAAAATTCCATTTGGTTTTACAGATAATTTAGATTTGTTAAACGCTTTTTCTAGCTTAAGCATTGTTTCAGGAGAAATCTCTTTGTCTACGTAAACAATAGCGTTATTTAGATCTCCTCCTTTGATTAAACCATGATCTAGTAGGGTTTCTAATTCGTGTAAAAAACTAAAGGTTCTAGCCTCTGAAATCTCACTTTTGAATTCGGAAATATGGTTTAAAGTAGCATTTTGAGTACCTAATACTTTAGTGCCAAAATCTACCATGGTGGTTACTTGGTAATGATCCGCAGGAATTAAGGTAATTTCAGATCCTGAAGTTTCATCTGTGAAAGTAATCACTTCAGTCACTACAAATTCTTCTCTAAGCGCTTCTAGAGTCTCTATACCAGCACTTTCTAAAGCAGCAATAAAAAACTTTGAAGATCCATCCATAATGGGTGGTTCAGCAGCGTTTAATTCAATGAGAACATTGTCTATTTCCAAACCAACTAAGGCAGCGAGTACATGCTCTGAAGTTTGAATACTCACCCCGTCTTTTTCTAAATTTGTACCCCTTTGGGTGTTCACTACATATTGTGCTTCTGCTTGAATAGTAGGCGTCTCTTTTAAATCTACTCTTTTAAATCTGTAGCCTGTATTTTCCAGGGCTGGTTTAAAAGTCATGGTCACTTCTGCTCCTGTATGTAACCCTACTCCAGTGAGTGTTACTTCTTTAGCAATGGTAGTTTGTGCAACTGTCTTTTCTAACATTACAAATAATCTTTTGTATCTAGTTTATGAATGGTTTTTGGCAAATTTTTAAAATGGACATAAGATTTATTAAAATCTTGATATCCAAAAGCTGGTGATCCCTGTAAGACCTCCTTAGATTTTACATTTCTTCCTACTCCTGATTGGGCCTGTACTTTCACATAATCACCAATGGTAATGTGGCCTACAATACCTACTTGGCCTCCGATCATACAGTGTTTTCCAATTTTGGTAGAACCTGCTATTCCGGTCTGAGCAGCAATGACTGTATGTGCTCCAACTTCTACGTTATGTGCAATTTGAATCTGATTATCTAATTTAACCCCTTCTCTAATTAGAGTGACACCAATGGTAGCCCTGTCTATTGTTGTTCCTGCACCTACATCTACGTGATCCTCAATAATGACATGACCAATTTGTGGAATCTTTGTATAGCTACCGTCTTCTTGGGGCGCAAATCCAAAACCATCTGAACCAATCACTGCATTGGGGTGAATAACACAATGATTTCCAATCACAGTATCTGAGCATATTCTCGCTCCCGGAAAAATAGTCACCTCATTCCCTATAGTCACATTTTCTGCAATATGAACATTGGGATGAATCGTTACATTATTCCCTATTTTAGTGTGGGCTCCTATATAAGAAAAAGCCCCTAAATATAGGTTCTTTCCATAGGTAGCTTCTTTGTTCACATAACTCGGAGACTCAATACCAGATTTGGTTTTCTTAATACTGTCGTAATAAGACAACAACTTAGAAAATGCACCATAGGCATCTGGAACTTTGATCAATGTTGTGCGCAGCTCTTTTTCTGGTACAAAGGTGTCGTTCACTATAGTGATGGACGCATTTGTTTTATATATATAAGGCGTGTATTTCTGGTTGGATAAAAAGGTTAAACTCCCTTTTTCTCCTTCCTCTATTTTAGAGACCGTTTGAACCTCCACGTCTGGGTTGCCTTCTACTTCACCTTCTAGGATCGAAGCAATTTGGCGCGCTGTAAATTTCATAGTGCAAAAGTAAGAAATAATACTTAAAAGCCTTTTTTAGGATAGCATATATAATACTTCTCCACCTTATGGGTCAATGCTTCGAAAAACGAAGGGGCTAATTGGGTAGCAATATTGACTTTTTTGCCTGATTTTTTGATCATATAGATGGGCGTATTTAATGGATTATAGGCCAGATTAGAAAAGGTTCCTGAGAACACAAAATAAGGCCATGTATCCTTTTCGTAGCCTGCTGCCTCTAATAGTTTTGTTTTCGTAGCTTTTTTTGTTTCAGAAAATGGGGTTTCTTTAATTTTAATTTTCAACAAACTACGGTTTAATATCATCCCACATAAATGCGACAAAACAACATCTTTATGATCGCTCCAAGTCTTTATAGCTGCGTAAATATCAGTGTCGTCTAATTTTGAAAATTGCTCCATAGTCTCATCCGACAATTGTATGCCATCCTGATGATTTAAAAAATACATTAAAGCGTTTGTTGCTTGTAAATGCTCTCCTTGCTTAAGTAAGGTCTTTGCCCTTTCAAAAATTTTAATCAATATGGCTTCTGCTGCAATACCTGTTTTATGCAAGTATACCTGCCAGTACATAAAACGTCTGGCCATGAGGTATTTTTC
>NZ_JBDNAI010000143.1:0-5030 GCF_039768515.1 Wenyingzhuangia sp. | reverse complement strand
ATTCAAAATTCGTTTTTTTAGCGTGAAAATTTATACCTTGAAACCCTTAACTATTAAAAATTAATTATAACACAGATGAAAAAAGTAGTAAATTTCCTAACTGTAGCAGGATTTATGTTTTTTGGAGCTATTCAATCAACTTTTGCACAAGGAGCAGTCACAGAAGAAAGAACTTTTCACCAAGAATTAAAACAACGTTTTATTGAAGGTGATCCTCAATTTATGGGAATCGTATTAGTTGCCTTGATCTTAGGTTTGGCTATTGCAATTGAAAGAATTATCTATTTAAACATGGCAACAACAAACACGAAAAAATTAGTGGCAAGTGTTGACGAAGCACTAAGTTCTGGTGGAGTAGAAGCTGCCAAAGAAGTTTGTAGAAATTCGAAAGGACCTGTGGCCTCTATTTTTTATCAAGGTTTAGACAGAGCAGATGAAGGAATTGATGCTGCTGAAAAAGCAGTTGTTTCTTACGGTGGTGTTCAAATGGGACAATTAGAGAAAAATGTTTCTTGGTTGTCTTTATTTATTGCACTTGCTCCAATGCTTGGTTTCATGGGAACTGTAATTGGTATGATTAAAGCTTTTGATATGATTGCAGTTGCAAATGACATCTCTCCAGGGGTAGTTGCTGTAGGTATTAAAGTAGCACTTTTAACAACAGTATTTGGATTGGTAGTTGCGATTATCTTACAGATTTTTTACAATTACATCGTATCTAAAATCGATAGTATTGTGAACAATATGGAAGACGCTTCGATCTCTTTAATCGATTTGTTAGTAAAATATAAAAAATAATTATCATTATGAAAGATAATAATTTAGCAAAATATTTAAGCATTTTCGTAGCCTTTGTGGCGCTTGTAGGTGCCATTCTTTTCATAAGAGTCTTTATGGAAGATGTGGATGCTTTAGAGAGTGATGCAGCGATTCAAGCGAGTGTAGTAAATCCAATCGTTTTCTTTTCGGCGGGTTTATTATATGCAGCGGTAGCAATTGCAATTGTGCTATCACTATGGAGTGTGATAAAGAATCCTCAAAATCTTAAGAAGATGGGTATAGGATTAGGACTTTTAGCTGTTGTTTTGGCAATTTCTTATTCAATAGCAGACAGCAATGCAGTACTTGATACACAAGGACTTGTTTTAGAAGGCGGTGACGCAGGTACAGCTACCAACCAATGGGTTGGAACAGGTATTTGGTTTAGCATGGCTTTAGGTTTGGTAGCAAGTTTGTTTTTTGTATACGACCTCGTTAAAGGATTAATAAAATCATAAATTATGGCAAGAAGAGAGACTCCAGAAATTAATGCAGGCTCAATGGCAGATATTGCTTTCTTGTTATTAATCTTTTTCTTAGTAACAACAACTATGAATGTGGATTCAGGGATTTCTAAGAAATTATCTGAAAAACCACCCGCAGATTATGTTCCTCCCGTTATTAAGGAGAGAAATATCTTTGAAGTGAATATTAACAGAAATAATGAGCTTTTAGTAGAAGGCGAAAGAATGGATGTGAAAGAAATCAAAGATGCTGCTGTGAAGTTTATAGACAATGGTGGTGGTGAAGGAAAATTGGTAGATGGTGTATCTACTGGACCTTGTGACTATTGTAAAGGTGAGAAGAGTACGACCTCTTCAGATCACCCAAACAAAGCCATTATCTCTGTACAAAGTGATCGTGGAACTGAATATGGAACCTATATCATTGTTCAAAACGAATTACTTCGTGCTTATACAGAGCTAAGGAATAGATTATGTGAAGAGCGTTATAACATGTCTTTCACAGAGCTTGAAAAGCTGTATAAAGACGATATAAATAACTTGGAGCTAAAGAAAAAAGTGGAAGATATAAAAACAGCATATCCTCAAATTATTTCTGATGCAGAGCCAACATCGGCAAACTAATTTTAAAATTTAACAACGATGTCTAAATTTAAAAAGAGAAAAAAAGGGATTCCTGCAGTCAATACTGCAGCGCTACCTGATATTGTTTTTATGCTACTGTTCTTTTTTATGGTTACTACAACCATGAGAGAAACAAGCTTACAAATTGACACTCCAGTGTTACCTTCTGCAACAGAAGTAAAGAAGCTAGAGCACAAAAGTTTGGTAAGTACCATTTATATTGGTAAAGCAAAAGATACAAAATATGGTATTGGATACAATAAGATTCAATTAAATGATAAGATTGCTTCCGCAGACCAAGTTCCTGCATTCATTATCAATGCAAGAACCAAAGTTGCCGAAAACGAAATACCGTTTATGACTACTTCTATCAAAGCAGACAAACAATCAAGTGTAGGTACTATTATCGACATCCGATTGAAATTAAGAGATGTAAATGCGCTCAAAGTTAGTTATTCAACCAACACGGGTTCCGATATTAAGTAAGTCACCTTATTTTTATATAAAAAAAGCAATTCTATTTTAGAGTTGCTTTTTTTTTGCCATAATTTATAGAAGCAACATCATGAAATTGTGTACCTTTCCTATTCATTTTAAAATTATGAAGAAATTAGTAATTATTTTATTGCTATTTTGTACACCTGCTGTATTTGCCCAAAAAGATTCGTTGAATCTGGGTGATCGGTATGCAGAGGATCAACTCTATTTTTCGGTGACCTACAATCAAATGTACCAGCAGCCTAGCACAATTACACGAAGTGGTTTTTCTTACGGATTGTCTTCAGGTTTTCTAAAAGATATTATTCTGAATAAAAAAGGAACCTTTTCTTTTGCACTTGGTTTGGGGTATGGTTTCGATTTTTTCAACCATAAATTAAAAGTTGAAGAATTGAATAACGTGTCGGTGTTTTCTGCAGACAATACCTTAAGCTCAAACACCTATTTTTCACATAATTTAGAAGTTCCTTTTGAAATTCGTTGGAGAACTTCCACAGCGAACAAATACAAATTTTGGAGGGTTTATACTGGGGTTAAATTCCTTTATAATTTCTCTAATCGTTTTGAAAATGTAGCTTCCAACGAGGTGAAAACCGCCTATTCGGATGTGAGTGCTTATAATGCGCTACAGTATGGCCTGACATTTTCTGCAGGATATGATGCTTTTAATTTTCATGTTTTTTATGGAATGTCACCCCTCTATAAAGACGCTAAGATGGGCAACGAAGTGATTGATAGTAGCGTTTTAAAATTTGGATTGATTTTCTACTTTTTATAGTAGGTAGTAAACGCTTATTTGCGTTAATATACCGAAGAAAAACCCCAAGTACACCTCTTTGGGTGTATGTGCTTTTAAATGGAGTCTAGAACTTGCCAAAAGCCCAGAAAATAGGATAAGTAAAAGTAGGAGTGGTGTTGTAGACGTTTTATATTCCATGCCCATCACGATAAAAAATCCAATCATGCTTCCCATAGAAAGCAAATGCAAACTCACTTTTATATTGAATATTGCGAATAGATATACAAGAATCAACCCAAAGGATGTTCCGTAAAACAACAATCCAAAATCGCCAAAAATGGCAGTTCTTAGCAGCATATTTCCCAAAGCAGTAAAGAGTACAATCATTAAAAACAAAGGAATCTTTCGCTCTTTCACCGTATGCACTTTAAATGAATGAATTATTTTTAAGCCTTTGAGCACTATCAGCATTCCCAAGGGCACTAAATAAGTAGTCGTAAAAACAAAGCCAATAATAAAATATCGCTGTTCGTTTTGGATGGAATGTGGGATGGTCAAAAAATAGAGCATTACACCAATAGTGGGCAGTACAATTGGATGCAATAGCGCCGATATTATTTTTTGAAACTTCACTATATTTCCTTTCGTAAACGAGCTACGGGGAGCTCTAGTTGTTCTCTGTATTTTGCAATTGTTCTTCGTGCAATAGGATATCCTTTCTCCTTAAGAATAGCGGCCAATCGTTCATCTGTTAACGGTTTCCTTTTGTCTTCCTCTGAAATAACGGTTTCAAGAATTTTTTTAATTTCTTTGGTAGACACCGCTTCCCCTTGATCGTTTTTCATGGACTCAGAGAAGAACTCTTTAATCAATTTTGTTCCATAGGGTGTGGCTACATATTTGCTATTTGCTACGCGAGAGACGGTAGAAATATCCATTTGTATTTGATCTGCAATATCCTTTAAGATCATCGGTTTCAATTTGCGTTCATCCCCAGATAAAAAATAATCAAGTTGATAATGCATGATCGTATTCATGGTTACCAATAGGGTTTGCTGTCGTTGCTTAATTGCATCAATAAACCATTTTGCTGCATCTAATTTTTGTTTGATAAAAAAGACGGCTTCTTTCTGGGATTTGCTTTTTGAAGTGGCTTCTTGATAGCCCTTTAACATATTGTTATACGTTCTTGAAATGTGCAATTCTGGCGCATTTCTAGCGTTTAATGACAAGTCCAACTCACCCTCTAAAATTTTGATTGAAAAATCAGGAACAATTTGTTCTGCAATTTTATTGTTCCCTGCGAAAGCACTCCCCGGTTTTGGGTTTAATTTTGAGATCTCAACCGTAACAGCCTTTAATTCTTCTTCAGAAATGGAGAATTTTTCTTGAAGTTGGCGGTAATGTTTTTTTACGAAGTGATCAAAAGCAGTCTCTAAAACTTCAATGGATAGTTCTCGGATCTTTGTTTTTTCTTTTCCCTTTAATTGAATGAGTAAGCACTCTTTTAAGTCTCTTGCACCCACTCCAATTGGGTCTAAAGTATGGATGACAGTTTTTAAAATTGTGATGACCTTTTCTTCGGTTGCAAATACATTCGCCGTAAAGGCCAAATCATCTACCAGGTCTAAAATTTCCCTTCTTATGTAACCGCTATCATCAATACTTCCGACTAAGAATTCAGCAATTAGTCGCTCTTCTTCATCGAAGCGAAAGGTGTCTAGTTGGGATTTTAAAGACTGGTGAAATGTAATGCCGGCTGCATAGGGTATATTTTTTTCTTCCTCGTCTGCGGAGTAATTATTAACGTGTGTTTTGTAACTTGGAATGTCGTCATCACTTAAATACTCATCAATATTAAGGTCTCCCGTATCGATGCTTTCGGT
>NZ_JBDNAI010000142.1:0-3121 GCF_039768515.1 Wenyingzhuangia sp. | reverse complement strand
TGAGTTCTTCTAACAATAATTTAGCTAAAGTAAGTTTTTCAGAGGCAGAAAATGACACACTAGAAGTCTGTTCACCATCCCTTAAAGTGGTGTCCATTATTTCTATGATACGCTGTTTTTTGGCAGTCATTAGGAATGCATTTAGAGCTTTTACAAAGGTGTATTGCTAGCAAAAGAGGTGATCTCTTCCTCCATACTTCTCAAATAATCAATGTCGTCAAAACCATTGAGCATATTGTCTTTTTTATAGACGTTAATGTCAAAAGATTCTTGATCTCCCGTACTGGGAATGCGAATGGTTTGTGCGGGAAGATCTACCACTATCTCAGTAGTAGGGTCTTTGAATACAGCCGCCAATATAACTTCTAAAAAAGCAGGGCTCACCTGAACTGGTAATACGCCAATATTCAAGCAATTGTTTTTAAAAATGTCTGCAAAAAAGCTAGATACAACACATCTAAATCCGTAATCGTAAACGGCCCAGGCCGCGTGTTCTCTCGATGATCCAGATCCAAAGTTCTTACCGCCAACGAGAATTTTTCCTTGATACTTTGGATTGTTTAGTACAAAATCTTCTTTAGGAGTATTGTCTGAGTTATACCTCCAATCACGAAATAAATTATCTCCAAAACCAACCCTCTCTGTGGCTTTTAAAAATCTTGCAGGTATGATTTGATCCGTGTCTACGTTTTCTATAGGCAGTGGAACTGCAGTCGTAGTTAATGTAGTGAATTTATCGTATGCCATAGTATGGTAAATTTATTGTAAAAGAGTTCTTGGATCGGTTACTTGTCCTGTTACAGCTGCTGCAGCTGCAACTAATGGGCTTGCTAATAAGGTTCTTGAACCAGGTCCTTGTCTTCCTTCAAAGTTTCTATTAGAAGTACTTACTGCATATTTCCCTGCAGGAATTTTGTCGTCATTCATGGCCAAACAGGCTGAACAACCTGGCTCTCTGAGGGTAAATCCAGCAGTTTCTAGAATAGCCAAAATGCCTTCTTCTTTAATGGCTTTCTCCACCTGGTGTGAACCAGGGACTAGCCAAGCAGTGACATGATCTGCTTTTTTTCTCCCTTTCACTATACTAGCAAATGCCCTAAAATCTTCTATTCTTCCATTGGTGCAACTTCCTAAGAAAACATAATCAATAGATTTACCAATCATAGGGTCTCCTTCGTTATAATTCATATAGGCCAATGACTTTTGGTAAGTGGCTATGCCTCCCTCAAGGTCTGTAGCAAGAGGTATATCTTTGGATATACCCATTCCCATACCAGGATTGGTTCCATAGGTAATCATTGGTTCAATGTCAGCGCCTTCGAATTCATATACTTTGTCAAATGAAGCGCCTTCTTCTGTGTATAATGTATCCCAATAGGCCATGGCTTTCTCCCATGCAGCACCTTTTGGCGTAAACTCTCTGTCTTTAATATAATCAAAAGTCTTTTTGTCTGGAGCCATCATTCCACCGCGCGCACCCATCTCTATACTGAGGTTGCAAACAGTCATTCTTCCTTCCATACTCATTTCAGAGAAAACATTTCCAGCGTATTCAACAAAGTACCCAGTAGCCCCAGAGGTGCTGAGTTTGGAAATAATATAAAGAGCTACATCTTTAGGGGTGACCCCATTTTGTAGGCTTCCATTAACCCTTATGACCATTTTCTTTGGCTTGGGCTGCATAATACATTGCGTGCTAAGGACCATCTCTACCTCTGAAGTTCCAATTCCAAAGGCTATGGCACCAAATGCACCATGGGTAGAGGTATGAGAATCTCCACAAACAATCGTAGCACCTGGTTGCGTAATCCCGTATTCTGGCCCAACTACATGAACAATACCATTTTTTTCATGTCCAAGCCCCCAATATGAAATACCATGTGCAGTGGCATTTTCTTCAAGCGCCTTTAATTGATTAGCAGACAAGGGGTCTGCTACAGGTAAATGTTGATTAATCGTGGGTGTGTTGTGGTCTGCTGTGGCAAAAGTGCGATCTGGATACAACACTTTAGCCCCCCTGTTTTTAAGCCCTAAAAAAGCTACAGGACTGGTTACTTCATGAACCATATGACGGTCAATAAACAGTACATCTGGACCGTTTTCAATGCTTCTCACCACATGAGAATCCCAAACCTTGTCAAAAAGTGTTTTTTTCATAGAAAAAATGATATTAAGATAAGGCAACTAAAGTGCCTATTGAATGTTGTGCAAGGTGTAAAAATAAATAAAAAATAAGTGTTTGCAGCAATCTTTTTGTGCCTGAATTACGATGTTCAACTGATGTAATTCCAAATATTTTTGTGTTTTACAAGCGCTCTGTACGCTAGTAAAATAGGTTTATTGCTTGAATTTTCTAGGTAAGGGTCTGATTTTAAAGTAGTTACAGCAATCTCTCTCGCTTTTTTAAGTAAATCTGCATCCTTAACGATATCTGCAATTTTGAGTTGTAACACGCCGCTCTGTTGGGTACCCATGAGATCTCCAGGCCCCCTTAGTTTTAAATCTACTTCTGCTATTTCAAATCCGTCGCTAGAAGCAACCATGGTTTCTAGTCGTGTTTTTCCTTCTTGAGACAATTTATTTCCTGACATGAGAATACAAAAACTTTGTTCTGCACCTCTACCCACACGTCCTCTTAATTGGTGTAATTGAGACAATCCAAACCGCTCTGCACTTTCAATAATCATCACTGATGCATTAGGAACATTAACCCCAACCTCTATCACAGTCGTGGCAACCATAATTTGAGTTTTTCCATTTACAAAACGGTCCATTTCGTAAGCTTTTGCGGCTGCATTCATTTGACCATGAACGATAGATACTTGAAATTCTGGCGCAGGAAAAGACCTTGAAATGCTGTCGTATCCATCCATGAGATCCTTGTAATCTAATGCCTCAGATTCATTGATTAAGGGATAAACAATGTAAATCTGTCTGCCTTTTTCAATCTCTTCTCTAATAAACTTAAACACCCCAAGTCTGTGAGCATCTGATCGCCAAACAGTTTTAATTTCTTTTCTCCCCGGCGGAAGCTCGTCTATAATTGAAATATCTAAATCTCCGTAAATACTCATGGCTAAAGTCCTGGGTATAGGAGTGGCCGTCATGACCAATACATGTG
>NZ_JBDNAI010000029.1:0-7338 GCF_039768515.1 Wenyingzhuangia sp. | reverse complement strand
TTCTAAAGGATAGAATGGTTCATTTATGAGCAGTTGGCCTCAGAGAGCCAGAGTCCTAAATAAAACTGCTAGTAATTTAGTTTTGGATGATGCGAACGTCAGGGTTTTAGATTTCAGCACAACAGACACAAGTTGATAAAGAGGCTTTTAATTAGGGAGTGTAAAAAGAATTATTTAATATCAAAAAAATGATCAGTAAATTTCTGAAGATTCTTCCTGTTTTTTGTTTTTTTGGTGCCGTTTGCGCACAAAACCCTATTGTCCCAAATAAAGGTTTAAATGATCCACACATACATGTTTTTAACGATACGGCTTATGTATATGCCTCTCATGATAAATCAATCAACAATAATAAGTTTGTTATGGAAGACTGGTGGGTTTGGTCTTCGCCAGATTTGGTGAGTTGGACGCAGCGAAGTGTATTGAATCCGAAGGACACCTATATTGGGAAAGAATTTTCTAGATGTTGGGCAACGGATGTAGCACAGAAAGGAGATAAGTATTATTGGTACTTCTCTGAGGGCAATGAGCAAACAGGTGTTGTCGTTGGAGATTCCCCCGTTGGTCCATGGACAGATCCGATTGGCGCTCCTTTTCTATCTTCCGATTTAACCCCAACACATGAGTATGACATTTCTATTCTTGAGGACAATGGTGAACATTATGTTTTTTTTGGCGTCTGGGATTATTATGTTGCGAAACTTAGTGAAGACATGATTAGTCTTGCTGAAAGTCCAAAAAAAGTAATCATAAATAACCCAAGAGGACCTTATAATATAGACGGGGAGAATAATAAAATGCCTACAGACGACAAGCCATTTGTACACAAACATAACGGAAAATTTTATTTGTCTTGGGGATGTTTTTACGCTGTGTCTGACAATTTGTATGGACCATACGATTACGTAGATAGTGTGATTAAAGAAAAAAGTTTTGCAGAGGGTTATGAGAGTCCAACTTGGCCAAATGGTTTTCTACAAGGTCGTCATGGTAGTTTTTTTGAATGGCATAATCAATCGTATTTTGCTTATTGTGACATCAGTCAAACGGGCAATAGGTGGTTTAGAGATACCTTCATAAGTTATGTACATTATAAAGAAAATGGCGAAATTTCTCCTATTAGAGTAGATGGTGTTGGAGTAGGACAGTATGATGCTGATCAGGGATATATAGAAGCCGAAGATTATTTCATGGCAAGCAATGTTTGTAAAAAAGAAAACACAAAAGGAGGCTTTTCTGTAATAGCAAGTAAAAATAAGAACTACATTACCTATCCAAACATTGATCATTTAAGTTCAAAAAAGAAAATAACATTTGAGTTTTGGTCTCAAACAAATACGGCAATTGAAGTTAGAGAAGATCATCCCAATGGAAGAATTTTGGCTATTTGTGAATTTGATTTCAATAATACAAAAGCTTTTAAAAATAAAAGTTTTAATATAGCAATGTTAAGTGATCATCAAAACTTATGTATGGTGTTTAAATCATCGGCAATGAATCATTTAAAGATCAATAGGTTTAAATTTGAACAATAATATAAATTAAAATAATACAATCCATAATGAAAAGAAAATCAATAGTATCATTTGTAGCCATAGCTTTCTCGATCATATCTTGTTCTGAGCCAGTAGAAAAAGATTATAAAGACGCATCTTTGTCTATAGACGAACGTGTAGAAGCTCTACTACCTAAACTATCAATCGAAGAGAAAGTAGCCCAAATGCGAATTTTTCACGCAAATATTGGTACCAAACCAGATGAGAACGGAAATCTAAAACTTTCTAAAAGAGTCATCAAGAAATTAAAGTTAGGGATTGCAGGTGTAAAAAATCCTGGAGAACATATCGATGCCGTTGCTGCAGCAAAACTCAACAATGAACTACAAAAATATATCATAGAAAGTAATCGTTGGGGAATTCCAGCATTATTTGTTACAGAATCTTACAATGGTGTAGATGCCGAAGGTTGTACTAAGTTTGGAAGGCCAATAGCATCAGCAGCATCTTTTAATCCAGACTTGGTTAGACGTCAGTGGGATATTGTTGGTAGGGAGGCTAGATTAAGAGGAATGCATATGTGTCATTCCCCTGAGGCAGATCTAGTTCGTGATCCTCGTTTTGGGAGGATGAGTGAGGCTTTTGGTGAAGATACTTATTTAACAACCCAAATGGTGAAGAATGCGATCATTGGTGTACAAGGGAATTACGAAGGTTTGGGAAAAGGAACTCATATTGGTGCCGTTGCAAAACACTTTGCAGGTTATGGTCAAGTTTTAGGCGGATCTAATTTTGCAGCTATTGAAATATCAGAGCGAACTTTAATTGACGAAGTTTATCCTCCATTTGAAGCTGCCGTAAAAGAGGCGAAAACCTTGGGGATAATGGCATCACACGGAGATCTTAACGGTATAGCTAGTCATGGAAACCAAGCATTGTTAACAGGAGTGTTAAGAGATCAATGGGGTTATGAAGGGTATGTTGTTTCAGACTCTAATGATATTGCACGTTTGTTTTATTTCATGAATGTAGCGGAAAGTCCAGAAGCAGCAGCACAAATGGGGTTAGAAGCAGGTATTGATATTGATTTGTATGCAGAGGATTCCTATTCGTATCTACCAGAAATGGTTAAAAAGAATCCGGAATTAGAGAAGCTTATTGATAGGTCCGTTAGACGTGTGCTAAGGACAAAATTTATTTTAGGATTGTTTGATCATCCCTATATAGATATTGATGAAGTAAAGAAAGGAGTACGATCAGAGTCTTCTTTTGAACTGGCTAAAGAATCGGATTTAGAATCCATTATTTTATTAAAAAACGAAAAACATATACTGCCATTAAGTAAAAACAAATCACTTAAGGTAGCTCTTTTAGGACCTTTGCTAAAAGAGAATACGAAAGCTATGTTTGAGTCTGTTACGGGTTCAAACATTAGATATGTTGCCGAGAAAGGTTTCAGCTTGACAGACGAAAAAGGGGGCGCTCCTGAAGTGTTAGATAGAGATCCAAAATCTATTGCAAAGCTAGTGAAAGCTGCCAAGCACTCAGACCTCTCTATTTTGTTCTTAGGAGGTGACGAATTTACTGCTAAAGAAGCATATTTTAGTAATAGTACTTTGGGAGATAGAGCAACGATTGATCCTGTTGGACCTCAAGATGAATTGGTAGAAAAAATTAAGGCATTAGGCAAGCCAGTGATAGTAGTCTTAAAACACAGAAGAACATTATCCATCAATACAATTTCTAAGCATGCAGATGCTATTTTGGATACTTGGGATTTAAGTGAGTTTGGTGATGAGTCAACTGCAAAAATTATTTTTGGAGAAGTCTCTCCTTCAGGAAAATTACCAGTTACAGTTCCAAGATCTATTGGTCAGTTACCTTTTCATTACAGTATGAAAGAAATAAACTACAAGAAAGAGTATCTGTTTTTAGAAAAAGGCCCTCTATATCCATTTGGATATGGTTTAAGCTACGGAAATTTTGAGTATTCAGATATAAAAATATCAAATCAAGTGATTACTCCTGATACTGAAATTAAGGTGAGTGTTAGTGTTAAAAACACAAGTGATATCAAAGCAAAAGAGGTTGTACAAATGTACATTAAAGACGAAATAGGTTCTGTAACAAGACCTGACAAAGAGTTGAAAGGCTTTGAAAAAATTGAATTAAATCCAGGAGAATCTAGAGTTGTCTCATTCTTAATATCACCAAAAATGTTAGAATTTACAGGGATTAAAATGAAAAAAGTACTAGAGGCAGGAGATTACAAAGTTAAAGTAGGTACCTCTTCTCAAAGTTACTTAGAAACGGAGTTTAAACTTAAAAAATAAAAAAATGAAGAAATTATTATTTACCCTTACTGTAGCCCTATCTTTCTTTAATTATTCAATTGCTCAAATAGATCGCAATGAAATTAAGTTAGCTATGTTACAGGCATTAGAATGGCAAGAAGCTCACCCTATAATTGCAATAGCTCCAACAGATTGGACAAATGGTGCTTACTATACGGGTGTGGCTAGAGCCCACCAAACGACAAGAGATATGATGTATATGGCCGCACTTAAAAACCAGGCTTATTGGAACAATTGGAATACTTACAAGAGGTTCCATCATGCCGATGATGTAGCGATTTCATACAGTTATCTTTATATCGATATGAACGATAATAGAAAGAATTTTGTGGATTTAGCACCTACAAAAAAGTTTCTTGATGCGCATTTGTATGAAGAAGACAACTGGAAAGCAGGAACAGATAAAACCAAATATGGAAGGACTATTTTATGGTGGTGGTGTGATGCTTTATTCATGGCGCCTCCAGTGTTAAATTTGTATGCGAAACATACAAATCAGCCTAAGTATTTAGATGAGATGCATAAGTTTTATATGGAAACGTACAATCAATTGTATGACAAAGAGGAGCAATTGTTTGCAAGAGATATGCGCTTTGTTTGGCAAGGAACAGACAAAGACACCAAAGAGCCTAATGGAGAAAAAGTTTTCTGGTCAAGAGGAAACGGTTGGGTAATAGCAGGGTTAGCTTTGATTTTAGATGACATGCCTGAGGACTACGAACACCGTCCATTCTATGTGAATTTATATAAAGAAATGGCTGATAAAATATTGGATATTCAGCCAAAAGACGGATTGTGGAGAACAAGCTTGTTAAGTCCAGAGTCTTACAATCATGGTGAGTTAAGTGGTAGTGGATTCCATACGTTTGCTTTGGCATGGGGAATTAACAACGGCTTACTTGGTAAGAAACACAAATCAGCAGTTGTTAAAGCTTGGAATGCCATGGCTGCTTGTCAGCACGAAGATGGTCGTGTTGGGTGGGTACAAAACATTGGTGCTTTTCCAGAGCCGGCCTCTTCAGAGAGCTGGCAGAATTTTGGAACAGGAGCATTTCTATTGGCAGGAAGTGAAGTGTTGAAGTTGAAGGAATAAGAAAATCGTACGCTCAATTTTTATGAGAAGTGTATAGGATTCATTTCATTCTATTGATTATTTACAACTATTTAGTCGGCGGATGGAATTGACGGAATACCTCATTAATATAAATGATTCCAAGACCTCTTAAACCAAACAAAGCGTTACCCTCAGCGTACCGTCTTTGTTTGGTTTTGTATTTTCAATTCTATTTTTCACGAAAGAGGATCCTTTTACTTTACCTAAAGCAACTAAAATTATAAAATTATTTTGTGCAAAATGAAAAAATTAAAAGTATTAACTGTCAGTATTTTAATAAGCTTGTTTTTTTGTCAAGCTTGTCAAATTAAAAGCACATCAAACCATACTGCAGAAAGACCCAAGGGAGGTCTAAATCTTCCAAAAAAGCCTAATATTTTATGGCTTGTCACGGAAGATATGGGTGCATATATTCCATCTTTTGGGGATTCTACCATCGTAACCCCAAATCTTAGTAGATTAGCCAGTGAAGGTGTGATTTATCCAAATCTATATTCAACGTCTGGCGTATGTGCACCGAGTCGAGCTGCTATAGCTACGGGTATGTATCCTTCAAGTATAGGGGCTAATCATATGCGAACGAATTCATACACAAAAGAAAGAGGGCTTCCTGCTTATGAAGCAGTCCCTCCTCCAGAGGCAAAAATGATTAGCGAGCTATTAAGAAAGCAAGGCTATTATTGTACGAATAACTATAAAACAGATTACCAGTTCAAAGCACCTGTCACAGCATGGGATGAAAGTAGTCCTTATGCGCATTGGAGAAATAGAGAAGCGCATCAACCCTTTTTTTCGGTAATTAATTTTACTGAGACACATGAGTCAGGATTATTTGAACCTTATGGGTTTAGAGAAATCGAAACGAGACATTATGCATTAGGGAACAGGGATTATAAATGGAAAAACTTTGGGTCTTCTCATGCCAATAATCGCATGTCAGAAAAAGAAACAAAGATACACCTCTCACCAGACACCAAATTCAAAGTTCCTCCTTATTTACCAGACAATGAGGTTGTACAAAGAGATATGTGGAAACTATATAACAATATAGCTGAGATGGATCAACAAGTCGGTGCCGTACTAAAACAACTTGAAGATGATGGGTTGCTTGAAAATACGATTGTGTTTTTCTACGGAGATCATGGAGGCCCATTGCCAAGAGAAAAAAGATTGATATATGATTCAGGATTAAATACCCCCATGATTATTCGTTTTCCTAACAAGATTCAAGCAGGCACAATAGATGATCAACTCATAAGTTTTGTTGATTTTGCACCGACCTTACTTTCGTTAATTGGTGAGGCACCAAAACCATATATGCAAGGTCAAAATTTCTTAGGCCTGCATGGAACTAAGGAGCGTGATTATATTTATGCAGCAGCAGATAGGTTTGACGCAGAAACAGATGTGATTAGAGCTGTGAGAGATAAACAGTTCAAGTACATAAGAAATTACAGACCCATGCAAGGGTACTATTTGCCAATCACATACAGAGAGCGTATTCCCAGTATGCAAGAGTTGTTGAGGTTACAAGCAGAAGGAAAGCTAAATAAATATCAGAAACAATGGTTTAGGAACCATAAACCCACCGAGGAATTGTTTGATTGTGCCATAGATCCTCATGAATTAAACAATCTAGTAGACCAACCGGAATATCAAGAAAAACTAAAGTTGTTAAGGTCAGAAATGGACAAATGGCTCACTACAATCGGAGACAATCCAAGTTTGCCAGAAGCGAAATTGATTCAGAAATTATGGAAAAACAAAGACATTCAGCCCGTAACATTAGATCCTATTGTTCATGAAAATAATGGAAAAGTAACCATCACCTGTAATACAAAAGGAGCTTCCATAGCTTTTAAAAAAATCAAGATTGGAGAAAAAACACCAAAGAATTGGGAAGTATATCAAAGTCCAATTCATTTGCCAGCGCAAACCCAATTGATAGTAAAAGCTCACAGAATAGGATTTCAGCCAAGTGGAATTGTTCAGATACAGTAGTATTTAGGGTGAAAGTGCTACTGAACTATATAAAAAAAGCTTGGATATCATCCAAGCTTTTTTTGTTAGGTTAAAAAGTCTATGGTTAACTTATTCTACTTCAACTTTATCATAAGTAGTGTTTGCCCATCTAATTTGTGCTCTACCTGCTTTTACTCGGTAAGCTCCGTATCTTATTCCGGACTCAATACCTCTTTCAGGCTCTGGTATGTTCCAGTTGATCGTATCTTCTCCAATCACAACGTCACAATAGTGAATTTTTTTTGAAGAATCATTTGGATCCTGTCTAAAACCAACTTCCATCTCAATATTGACAGCCTCATTTTTCTCAATTCTTTGATTCAGATCAACAACTTCTCTTCCACTACCTTCA
>NZ_JBDNAI010000141.1:0-5733 GCF_039768515.1 Wenyingzhuangia sp. | reverse complement strand
GCTGTTTGAATGAAATACCAGTTGTGTAATAAGGTCATTACATTGTGGTACCAGTTGATGTCTGATTCTAATATTTCTCCAGAACGAGGGTCGCTCACATGAGGCCCGTTTGCATTTGGTATTGGAGAAGCTAAGTAACGAACTACTGAATAGCGTACATCTTCTGGAGACCATTCTGGATCTTCTTCTTTGGTAGGAGGTGTTTTTGCGACAATGGCATTTTTAAATCCTGCCGCTTCAAAAGCCACTTGCCAATCGTTGATCCCTTGTTTAATGTAAGGCACCCATTCTGTTGGCGTAGCTCTATCAATATAATAAACAATTTGTTTTTTAGGTTCTACCAATTCACCGCGATTAAATTTTTCAAGATCTTCATCTTTCACTTCCAATCTCCAACGGTCTAAATAGGTTACATTTTTGCTTTTTTGAGCGTCTAATCCGTAGTCAGTTTGACCTCTTGCAAACCATCCAACGCGTTCGTCAAAATAACGACGTTTCATCGGTACCTTAGGAAGTAATATCATTGAGTTACTCATTTCTAAAGTAATAGATCCTAAAGCACTGTTTGAAGGAGCTTTGTTGGCAAAATACGTTTTTACATGTCTTACTTCGATGTTTTCTGGGTAGCTACTTACTCGCTCTACATAAGAACGGCTTTTGTCCATTCTTGTAATTTGATACGATTTTCTTCTACGAGATGGAAAACCTAAAGGTTTAACGTCGGTTGTAAAAAGAGATGTTGCATCAATTACTGAAGCAGTAGAATCTTTACTAAACGCTTTTATTGGAAACGAAAATAAAATAGGTTCCAAATTTGAATTTACGACCGCTTCATGAACTGGTAAGATCGTATCTGCAACTACGTCATAAGAAACGACTCTTAGTAAAATTTGTTTGTTTTTCTTTTCCCAACGCAACACTTGTGTGTTGGTTTTTCCACCACCAAATCCAATTCCAGAAGCTGTTTTGGCAATTCTAGTAACCATTAACATTTCTCTTTTCAATAAAGAATCTGGGATTTCGAATAAATAGGTGTCGTCTTTTGTATGAACTTTAAATAAACCTTCGTCCGTTTTATGTTTTTTTGTGACTACTTTTCCATAGGGTTGAATAGCTCCTTTTTTAGGTTTAGGCTTGGGTTTCGGGGTCGTTTTAACAGCGGGTTTTTTCTTTTTCCAGAATTGCGCATCTGCATCAAGAGAGAAACCAAAAACGAATGCAACTAGTAATAGTTGAGATAAGGTTTTTTTAGTCATTTGAAAATTTTTAAAAAGTTTGATTACCCAAATGTAATTACTAAAATTGGGGATAAAAAATTTAAATTAAATATTTATTTTTTCGAGGATTTTTTCAAATGGATCCAAATAGAAAACCACCTCAAATTTTGAGGTGGTTTTTTAAAAAAGTGATTGGATTTATAATTACCCTAAAAAAGCATATTTATAATCTGTTGGGGTTACAAGCGTTTCTTTTATCAATCGAACTGAAGTCCAACGCAATAAGTTTTGTGCAGACCCTGCTTTGTCATTTGTTCCTGATGCTCTTCCGCCTCCAAAAGGTTGTTGTCCAACAACAGCTCCTGTTGGTTTGTCATTAATGTAGAAGTTTCCAGCAGCATTTTCCAATGCTTTTGAAGCCTTTTCTACAATGTATCTATCGGTAGAGAAAATAGCACCGGTAAGCGCAAATTCTGTAGACTCATCTACTAATTTTAAAGAAGCTTCCCATTCTGCATCTTCATAAACAAAGATGGTCATTACTGGGCCAAATAGCTCTGTAGTCATGGTTGCATAGGTTGGTGACTTTGCTACGATAACCGTTGGTTCAATAAAGTATCCAACAGATTTGTCGTGTCCACCACCAATAATTACATCGGCATCTTTATCTGCTTTTGCTGCATCAATAAAATGTGCGATTTTATCAAAAGAACCTTCGTGTATTACTGCATTTACAAAATTAGAAGGATCTTCTGGAGAACCCATTTTAATTTCCTTTGCCTGTGTTATCAAATGTTCTTTTACATCTTCCCACATAGAAGCAGGAATGTAAGCACGAGATGCTGCAGAACATTTTTGTCCTTGATATTCAAAAGCTCCTCTTGTAATTGCAGTGGCAACTTGTAAAGAATTTGAAGAATTGTGAACCCATACAAAATCTTTCCCACCAGTTTCTCCAACAATTCTTGGGTAGGTTTTATAGGTGTGAATATTGTTTCCTATTTGTTTCCATAGGTTTTTGAATACATGCGTAGAACCGGTAAAGTGCAATCCAGAAAAATCTGGAGAAGCCAATACCGTATCAGAAATCATTACTGGATCTCCATAAATTACATTGATGACACCATCTGGTAAACCAGCTTCTTTAAATAGATCTACAATTACTTGTGCAGAATAGGCTTGATGATCTGAAGGTTTCCAAACGACAACGTTCCCCATTAAAGCTGCTGCTGCAGGTAAATTTGCTGCAATAGAGGTAAAGTTAAAAGGAGAAATTGCGTATACAAATCCTTCTAAAGGACGATATTCTACACGGTTCCAAATTCCTGGAGCCGAAGCAGGTTGGTCTTTAAAAATGTCTGTCATGTACTGAACATTAAAACGGAAGAAATCAATCATTTCACAAGCAGCATCAATTTCTGCTTGATACACATTTTTAGATTGTGCAATCATGGTTGCAGCATTCATTTTTGCTCTGTAAGGTCCCGCCAATAATTCTGCCGCCTTTAAAAAGATCGTAGCACGTTCTGTCCAACTTACGTTAGACCACGCTTCTCTTGCTGCTAAAGCTGTTGAAATTGCTGCGTCTACATGCGATTTGTCTGCGGTGTGATATTGCCCAACAACATGTTGATGATCATGAGGAGGCGTAATGTTTTTTGTATTTCCTGTTCTCACTTCTTCACCATTAATATGCATAGGCACATCTATATTGCTGTGAAACATTTCTTTATAAGTAGCCAATACTTCCTCTCTTTCTGGAGATCCTGGAGCGTATTCTTTTACGGGTTCATTGACTGCTTTGGGTACGTTAAAAAATCCTCTTGCCATTTTATGTATATTTAAATTTTAATCTATTAATTTTGACAACAAAGTTACAATATTTAATCACAAGGTATATTTTTCGGTGCTTTAAAAAAGAAATTTAAAAAAATGTGTACAGTTACCTATCTTCCATTAGGAAATAATCAATTTATACTAACATCCAACCGCGATGAAAGTCCAATACGAAGAACGATTCCGCCCACAAAATATGATGCGCAAGGAGTCGCATTGGTGTACCCAAAAGACGAATTGGCTGGCGGAACTTGGATCGGTTTAAGTGAGAAAAATAGATTGGTGTGTTTGTTGAATGGTGGTTTTGAAATTCATGAACGAAAAGGACCGTATGCAATGAGTAGGGGGTTGGTTGTAAAAAAAATTCTATCAGCAGAAAATTCAGTTGTATGTATAGAAAATTTTATATTTGATAATATAGAGCCGTTTACCTTGATTTTGGTAGATTGGGAAAACTCTTTAGCAACCTATGAGTTGGTTTGGGATGGTGTCACAAAACATTTTAAAAAGCTGGCTCAAGAACCTAAAATTTGGTCTTCTTCTACCTTGTACACTGCAGAAATGAAAGCATCAAGGCGTGCTTGGTTTGCAGATTGGTTATCAGAAAACAAAACGTTTCAACAACAAGAAATTATAAACTTCCAAACATCAACAGACAAAGGAACACCAGAAACTTCTTTAAAAATGAAGCGTAATTTTGTAGAAACCGTGAGTGTTACTTCTGTAAAAAAAGAGAAGGATATTTGTCTTATTTATAACGATATTTTAAAAGGAGAAATTTCTAAGAAAACGATTGTGTTTTAACACAATACAAACAAAATAAAGAGTTTTATAATTGAGACCTTCAAACCCTTTGAAGCGAACACTCTTTGATTTATTTTCTTAATTTAAGAGTAACGGATTTGTAAGTTGAAACGTGGGAATCATCACTTTAAATTGCTCTAAGGTTTCTTGATTTGTCATGGAGTAAAATCCTCTCATAGCGCCCATATTGGAGGTTAAGAAACAACCCGAACTGTACGTGTATTTTTCACCGGGTTTTAATATTGGACTTTGTCCAACAACGCCTTCTCCAGCTACAACTTCTATTTGATTTAAGCTGTCAAAAATTTCCCAATATCGATCTGTAAGTTGCACCGTTTCATTGGATTTGTTTTCGATGGTGATTGCATAGGAGAAAGCATAATACAAAGTATGATTACTCAAGCTTGTACCTTTAAAAGTGGTTTCAACAGAGATTTTAATGCCTTTTGTGATTTGCGTTTCCATCGAAGTAAATATAGCTTATTTGTTTAAAAATAACAACATTATTTTAACTATCTATTTTGATCAAGAAAACCAGTACCCACACCAATCACTCTCTCATATACGTCTCCAAAAGATTTATAGTACACTAGCACGGTATATTGATTTTCTGTTTCATAAAAAGACCCATTAATCGTCCTTAGATTTACTTTCTTATCTTCACCAACTGTGGCAAAACTATAATTGTAAAAACCCTGTTTTAAGAGAAAACTTGCTCTGTAAGTATTATTTTCTGAATCAAAAGACATTTTGTTTTCAGGAGTCAACTCAAAATTATTAAATGCACCATATACATAAACTTCTTTGTCGCTAAAAGGTTGATAGGTATTCAATGAAAAATGCATCATTGCATAATCTGCTTCTATCTCTGCATCATTTGCTTCTAAGGTTCGTATTACAAACTGACCATTAATATCTGGGAAATAGGTATATTTTTTATACTTATTGTAATTCTCCGGGTAGAGGTAATGATGATAAACCTCTTTTTTTTCTATCTGTTGAATTCCTAAGCTTCTATTTCTAAGAAACTTGGTATCGAAATTATAGTACTCATTATCTCCCCAAAAATTTGTTTTGTTGGTGTAGGTGTATAATAGTTGATTTACTTTGAAGAAGGTGGGCTGTAAATTGGTGATCTTTTCATTCCAGTTCTCGTTTTTTAAGACCACAACTTTAATTTCTTGTCTCGGGTTATTAATTTGTAAAGTAGGATGATTGATAGAAAATTGAATGGTTTGTTGTGAATTTGAGGTCTTTGTATTTCGACTTCTTTCTACAGATACACCAATGATGGCTCTCCGTTCATACAGTACAAATCTTCTCGAAAAAACGAGCTCATCATAATCATTTAGGACAGAAAGCAAGTAGTTGCCGCTTTTTGTAATGATTGAATTTGTATTTGGAATTTGCACACGATAATGTGTGTAGCTTTGTAAAGTGTTGAAGGAGTTTGTAACTTCTAAAATAGTGTTTTGATCAAAACCATCAATATATTGACTGGTCAGCATCCTGCTTTTCTTCCAGTCACTGGTCATGTGTTCGATTTTATATTGATAGCTTTTGCTGTCGGCATCTAGGTCGTCAAAAGATAATTCTAAAACGGTTCCCAAGGGTACAATCGACGTAAAAACCTTTTCTTGTAAGGGTCTTAATTGAATCGATTTTATTTGTTGTGCATGAAGCGATGTTGCAATGAATAAAAAAAAATAACTTAATTTTAACTTCATAATTGGGGTTCATAATTTAATCAAAAATAGAAATTTTATTTTCAAAAAAGCGGTATAATTATTGTTCCCTTTTTTAAAAAAATGAAAAAGAAACTCGTGCTACTTTAAATAAACGCTGTGCCATCTAAAAAAGTTCTTTTTCTCCCGTG
>NZ_JBDNAI010000140.1:0-4453 GCF_039768515.1 Wenyingzhuangia sp. | reverse complement strand
TTTTGAGCATCTGACTCCATATTAGAGCAAGAGGAAAAAGCAGCAATGATTAATGTAAGTGTGATAATTTTTTTCATACCACAAATATATGAGTTATGTCCCAAGGTTTGTTTAGGGTGCTAATCTTAGGGTAGGGGTTACCCTTTGTCTCTGTTTGTTTAACTTGTAAACGTGAAAAAAAAGGGCCACGAATGTATGTCAGTAATTCCCAAAAATGTTTTAAACCCCCTATGGGGCTTTTTATCATTTGCCGTAATTACTCATTATGGTTTTGTGTCGTGTATATTCATCTTTACCGCCCCTGTAATCCCAGAACATTCTTGTGAAATAGCTTAGAATCTGGTACTCACTGTCATATCCTATTACCTTTTTGTTAGAGGGCTTTGGCTGCTTAGTTGTGTCAGTCTGCAAAAAATAAAAGTTTGTTTGGGCTTCATCTTTTTCACCTTTTCCACTTTTTAGGGTTTCAACCTTTGGCTGTTCAATTGGATCGGGTTGGGGTTGTTCCCTTATTTCCTTTTGCCTGAATAGTCTCCAATCTAATTTAATCAAATAGTCTGCAAGGTATTTGCCTTCGCTTTTATCTCGCTCAGGTGCTAACTGCTCCAATAAATCAGAAACCTGAAAATATGTACCTTTCAATTCCTTTTGAATTTCGTTTGCCTTTCTGCTCCATAAGTCAAAGGCTTTTCCATCTTTGGATAAATCAGGAAACAAATAAACCTTTCTACCTTTCAATGCTTTACATTTCTCTAATTTTAGGCTGCTCAAATTATAAACTGCTAACCAAAGTAAGTTCTTAGGCTGTTCAGGTGTTCCAAAGTATAGCGTGCTATAGATTGCTGTTTTAGGGGCTTCAACTAACGCTATAGGGTTGTGAGGGTATTTGCTTAAAAGGTATTCACCAAACAAACAAGAAACCTTTGATTCATTCTTTTTATAAGGGGTCAACCAATTAGGTAAACTATCTTGGTAAACCTTGTCAACAAGGTGCATATGTATGGATTCTATATGGTGTTGACATCAAAAGCAAATTTCCACGTGTAAGATCGGATACTGTAACAATTTCAAGATAAAAAATTGTCTTGCTAAGTGTTCATTATTTGATTGTTTCTTTTTATAGTTAAATTAAAAAAAAAGTCTGTTAATTTTGACGCTTTTTAATTTTAAGTTAGTTTTTTAATGGTCAATAATAGAGTAAACATACAACGCTCCATCTTTTTTTTATGTGCCACTTTTTTGAGTCAAGTGTCTTGGGGATTGTCATCCAGTAAAGTACAATTGTCTAATGCTACAGGGCCATATTTCATTCTTGATTCAAATAATCCTTGTACGGATGGGCCAACTGCAAGTTATGTTGGCGTTAAAATTACAAACACTTATTCCTCATCGATTAAAAACGTAGTAGTGCGGATGGATAGCATTGGCACTTCCAATAATCGAGTAGTGAATATGAGTGATTCGTCTCTTTCCTTGGGAAATATTTTGAGTGGTGATTCCTCAACAGCCTTTTTTTATGTTAAATATCCATGTTCCATAAATACAGCGTCAACTTTTTATTTCAGTGTATCGGATGATTCTACGGGGACAGTTAGTTATTCATTTACGGTAACAACTATATCCGTTATCTCCTCAAATGCTGGAGGCTTGGTTGTTGGTAGAAGTACGGGTATTTCAACACTTTTAGGAGGGATAGTTTCGGATACAATTACCTATGAAATGGGAAATATAAATAAGGCGAATGATATCGTGTCAATTAGCCCTAATGGTGATTCTTTGTTTAATTCCAAGAAGCTTGTTCTTTTATCTTCTAAAATAATTTCAAGTCAATTACCATTTATACCTGTTGGAACTAGAGATGATTTATATTTTGTGCTTCCGTCTAACAATAATACTCATCCTTCCGCTCCTCAAATTAAAGTGGTATATACTTATGTAAACAAAAGTACTCAGTATGTCAACCCGCTTGTACCTTTTGCTTACAACAAAAGCGGAGCTCAAAATAAATATACATCAAACTATGGGGATACTTCCGGAGCTTTGGCTGGCTATATAAGCATTCCTGCCGCTAGTAACTTACAACCGTTAAGAATAACTCGCTCTATCAACACTACCATAACTAATGCATGTGATACAGTTACTTATACCATTGATATTTCCAACCCAACAACTGAGCGAGTTCAATTTAACACCCTAATTGATAGTTTGCCGAACAATTTTACTTTCCTTGGTTTAACTGCTGCGAGTGATATAGACAGTTCCAACGCATTATCACTTCCACAATCCGGTGCAACTGGTATTATTCATTTTATCGGAGGAGTTTATGTAGATTCAATTCCTCCTTACTATTCATTCATTGTTGAACCCTCAGATACACTAACTGTTTCCTACCAAGTAAAAATATCCTGCAGTCAAACAGATACAAGTGCTCAAGTTTCTAAATCCATATTAAGTATAGGTGGATATCATAGTTCAAGCGACACATCTATCAATTGTGTTGGATGTTCAGTGGCACCACTTCCCGTTGACCTAACCTACTTTGAAGCTCAACCTTCTATCAATCATACGGCCTTTTTATCTTGGTCTACAGCCAGTGAAATCAACAACAGCCACTTTGAAATAGAACGTAGCTACGATGGCAGAGTATTTGAGCCGGTGGGTGAAGTAGCTGGTAATGGCAACAGCCAACATCTAATAAGGTACAGTTATACCGACCAAGCGATTAGTCCATCAGAAAATACGGCATTTTATCGACTTAAACAGGTAGATTTTGATGGTGCGTTTGAATATTCTGACATTCGAGTAGTACGATTTGATCAAATCGGTGAGGGCATGTATTTAAAAGCCTATCCAAACCCATTCTTTGATGAGGTAATCTTGATGGTAAGTCTACCGCAAGGAGAGGATTACAGTCTTGAAATAACAGACTTGAAAGGAGCGATAGTGCATCAATCCAATCATACATTTACCAGTGGAGTTCATACGATTCATCTTTCAACAAGGAATAAGGGGGTTTACGTGATAGAGGTGGTTTCCAAAAAAGGCTTAGAACATCTTAAGGTGATGAAGAAGTAAAGAATTCGATGATAATCTCAAAGCCTCTACCAGAGCGGAATAGTTGATTTTTTTAATATTCCGCTTTTTTTTGTTAATTTGAATTTCAATAACGTGTTGCTAATTAGTAATTCACGAACGAAGATTAGCCTTCATATTTTTGCAGTGGGCCAAAAAACTAATACAATGTATAAAGCACAAAAACAATCTTCTCTGTCAATCAGCTTATTTTTCTTTTTATTAATAATTGTAATTATCTCAGCTAGTTACACAAATTCATATGCTGCAATTATTTATGTAAAACACAATGCCATTGGATCAAACAACGGTATATCCTGGACGAATGCATATACCGCACTCCAAGATGCAATCAACAATTCATCGGCAGGTGATGAAATATGGGTAGCAGAGGGTACATATAAACCAAATACTATAGTTCCTTTTACTACCCCTTCAACTGACAATAGAAATAAAGGATATAGCATAAATAAAAACATTGAAATTTACGGTGGATTTGATGGCAATGAAACACAACGATCTCAAAGAGATTACCGCTCAAATATCACCATACTTAGTGGTGATATAGGAACAGCTGGGTCAGTTTCAGATAATTGTTATCACGTAATAATGACTGCTAATCTAAATTCAACAGCAGTTATTGACGGGTTTACCATTCAAGATGGTAATTCTAACGGAGGTAATGGTACTAACCAATTTGGTGGGAGGAATTTTTCAAAAGATTTAGGAGGAGGAATTGCCAACAATCAATCTTCTCCCACTCTTTCAAATTTAATCATAAAAAATAACAGGGGAAAAAATGGAGCAGGGATAAGTAACAGGGTATCTAGCTCAACTCTTGTCAATTTGATCGTTGCAGATAATATTGCAACACTAAACGGAGGAGGAGTAGCTAACATGGTAAGCGGAACACCAAGTATTATCAACTGTGTTTTTAGTGGAAATTTAGCTGATGATTATGGAGGTGGTATATATTCCGAAAACTCACCTACAATTACCAATTGTTCCTTTTTCGATAACACAACAACAACCAATACAAAAGGAGGTGGTGGTATATACGCAAAGAATGCAGGCACTTCTACTGTAGAAAATTGTATATTTAATGAAAATAAAATAGGCTCATCAAAAACTAATATTCACGCAGATATTAAGGCCTCATCCAACCATACTACTAATATGAGTTATAGTATAGTTCAATTGGCTAGTTCAAGTTATACTTTAGCCAATAGTAATGCACTTTCTTCAACCTCAAATATGGTCTACTCGGGCAACCCTTTATTCGTTAATGCTAGTGATCCTGACGGAGCAGATGATATTTGGATGACCAAGGATGATGGACTCAAGCTCAAGAGTACGAGCCCTGCTGTAGATGCAGGCCTTA
>NZ_JBDNAI010000139.1:0-21610 GCF_039768515.1 Wenyingzhuangia sp. | reverse complement strand
TTTAATAAAACACTGAACCTCCGTAGCAGTTCAAAAACTTGATCTCAAAAAAAAACCTGACCAATCATGTCATTATTTTAATCTTATTTTAAATAAAAACCTATTATCTTGCGACCTATTAAATAACAGATATGACGACCATCATTGCTGCTATCGGCACCAACAACGAACTAGGGAAAAACAACGATTTGATTTGGCATTTACCTGCCGATTTAAAAAGGTTTAAACAAGTAACCACAGGGCACCATATGATCATGGGGCGTAAAACATATGAATCTATAGGCAAACCATTGCCCAACAGGACCACAGTTATCATCACAAGAGATTTAAACTACAAAGCAGATGGATGTATCATAACAAACTCTCTAGAAGCTGCCATAGAGATCGCAAAAAAAGATGACAATGCTTTTATTGTTGGTGGTGCCGAAATCTATAACAAAGCTATTGATCTGGTTGACGAGTTAGACATCTGTGAAGTACACAGTGCTTTTGATGCCGATGTATTTTTTCCAAACATAGATCAGAATATATGGAAAGAAACAAAAAGAGAAAACTTCCAATCAGACGACAAAAACGCTTATGACTTTAGCTTTGTCAAATACGAAAGACAAAAATAAATAGATATCGTTTACTACCATTGGGGTCAAACCAAAGAGACCAAACAACTATGAATAAATTTCTATTGCTTTTGGGGTTGTTTACTCAATTGGTATGGTCACAAGCCAACAAAAATGATATCACTGGTGTCGTTATCAATAAGACTACCAGAGAACCCATTCCTTTTGTTAGTATCTATGCTACAAACGGGGACAAGACGTGGAGTCAAATAGCAGATGAAAATGGGGGGTTTCGTTTTTCAAACTTACCACGAAAAAAGTACATCCTAAGCATACAATCTATTGGGTACAAAACTTACACACAATCCATTGTTTTTAACAACAAAGACTCAATCCTGCTAAAAAACATATCCTTAGAGGAAAATGTAGAAGCACTAAATACGATTGTCCTTAGATCCGAAACTTCAACGGTTACTCAAAAAGTAGACAGAATTGTCATCAACGTTGGTAAAGACTTGACCTCAATAGGAGCAGCTGCCGCAGATGTTTTGGATAATATCCAATCTGTAGCAGTTGACCCACAAACAGGAACACTGTCTTTAAGAGGAAACACAAAAGTTCGAGTGTTAATTGATGGAAAACCAACGAACATACCAACGGAGCAGCTACTACAACAAATTCCATCAAACGCAATTAAGAACATCGAACTGATCACCAACCCATCAGCCAAATATAACCCTGAAGGGAATAGTGGAATGATAAACATCGTACTGGTAAAAAGCACTAGACTAGGATTCAATGGAAACATCACAACCACGAGTCAATACGGAAGAAAGTTTAGACAAACCAGCGGGATCAATTTGAACCAAAAAACCAAAAACATTAACTTTTTTGGTAATTATAGTAACAACTATGGGAAAAAAAATACGATGGGTAACTTAGTTCGTAATGGCCCTAGTCAAAGTGTTCAAGAAATTGATGGTAATGATGACTTTGACAATCACCTTTTAAAATTTGGAGTAGACATAGATTTAACTTCGAGTACAGCTTTAGAATTATTCTCTACCCAAACTTTTAATACTTTAAAGTATCAAAACAGAACTAAAATCTCAGAAACCAAAGCCACTTCAGTACTCAGTGACAACTTGTTTTCCTTTACCAGAAAACCAGAAAACAAGTCATATCATGCCGGTATCTATCAACAATTTGGGGATGATAAAAATCATTTTTTGAGTTTAGAAGGACAACACAGTATACGAACACAACCCGAAGATAGCGATTGGGAAGATACTTTGAACCCTTTTGATAATTTTTCAAGTAATTACACAGAAAAGATATCTAACCAAAATGATCTCACCTTAGTAAATCTTGACTACACTCTGCCTTTTGGCATAGAAAGCTATATAGAATCTGGTTTGTCTTTTAGAGAAGAGAACACCTCAAACGCCAACGATTCTACCCAAGAGGTCATAACAGAAAACGGAGGATCAATCTCAAGAGGACGCTCAACTTTTAATTACCAAAGAAAAATATACTCTGCTTACCTAAATTATAAGCAGCAGTTCAATAAATTAGATATTCAAGCAGGACTTAGGGCAGAATCTTATCAAACCCTTGGAGATTTTTATACAGCCGTAGACCAACAAGATCGTGAAATCAAACAAAAGGTAAATTCAATATATCCTTCCTTTTTTGCTACATACAAACTGAATGAAGATAGACAACTACAGTTTAGTTATTCTCGAAGAGTTGATCGACCCACAATCAAACAAATAACACCAATTCGAACTTGGGGAACTCCGCTAGTTACCGCTCAAGGTAATCAAGATCTCGAACAAGAATTTACCAATTCTTTAGAAACAAGATACCTTCGAAAATTAAAAACCGGAAACGTCTCGACAACTCTTTTTTATCGCCACACAAAAGATCCTATTAATCGAACCATATCCGTAGATCCTATCAACAACGAAAGGGCTATTTTATCTTACAGCAACTTTAATAGTACAAATAGTTACGGTATTGAAATCTCCACAAATTTGCGAGTCAAAAAATGGTGGCGTTTGAATGCTAGCTCCGATTTTTATTCCCGTAAGATCGAAGGTATCGTTGCCAATAAGTACAGAATGGTTACCAACCAATTATTTAATTGCAGGGCCAGCAACTCTTTTACTGTTAGCAACAAATTGTCTCTGCAATTGTCTGCAATGTACCGCGGAACTAGTGAAAGTTTGCAACGAACTAGAAAACCAATGTACCAAATAAACACGGGTGCTAGCTACAAAATATTTAATGAGAAAGGAACTTTATCCTTAGCATTATCAGATATTTTCAACACCAACGGCTATAGGTTTTATTCCGATGCACCATTCCTACAAGAAGGCCAATTCAAATGGGAAACTAGAAAAATAACCCTTGGGTTTGTTTATCATTTTGGAATCAAATCCAAAAAGAACAACACCAGAAGAAGAAAACAAGACATACCAACACAAAGCAGTGGTGGAATGTTTTAACCAACACTGACAACCTGTCATTTTATACGCTTTGGTATTCTATTTGTCTATTAGTTTTTACATTTATTAAATTAACAACCAAATATACTTATTATGGCAAAAGGAAACATTAATGTATCTGTAGAGAACATCTTTCCATTGATTAAGAAATTTTTATATTCTGACCATGAGATCTTTTTACGTGAATTGATTTCAAACGGAACAGATGCTACTTTGAAACTAGAACACCTCATCACGATTGGAGAAGCAGAAGGAGTTGAATTAGGAGACACTAAACTAGAAGTTAAGATAGATAAAGAAGGTAAAAAACTTCACATTATCGACAAAGGTTTAGGGATGACAGAAGAGGAAGTAGAGAAATACATTAACCAGATTGCATTTTCAGGAGCTGAAGAATTTATTGAAAAATATAAAGACAAAGTAGAAGACTCAGGTATCATTGGTCACTTTGGATTAGGTTTCTACTCTGCATTTATGGTTGCTGAAAAAGTAGAATTGATCACCAAATCATATAAGGATGCTCCTGCTGTAAAATGGTCATGTGATGGTTCCCCAAATTACGAATTGGAGCAAGTTGAGAAAACGGAAAGAGGAACTGAGATTGTATTACATATTGCAGAAGATTCTTTAGACTTTTTAGAAGAAACTAAGATTTCAGGATTACTATCAAAATACAATCGATTCAACCAAGTACCAATTAAATTTGGAACCAAAAAAGAAAACGATCCTAACTTTGAACCAAAAGTTATTAAGAAAGAAGATGGAACCGAAGAAAAAGAACCTCACAAACAGATTGATGTAGACAACATCATCAACAACACGAATCCTGCTTGGACTAAAAAACCATCAGATTTAGAAGAAGAAGACTACAAAGGGTTTTACCGCGAATTGTACCCAACACAATTCGAGGAACCTTTGTTTAATATACACTTAAATGTAGATTATCCTTTCAATTTGACGGGTATTCTATACTTCCCTAAGCTGTCTAAGACGATGGACATGCAAAAGGACAAAATTCAATTGTACCAAAACCAAGTATTTGTCACTGATAATGTTGAAGGAATAGTTCCTGATTTTTTACAAATGCTAAAAGGAGTAATAGACTCTCCTAACATTCCTTTAAATGTATCTCGATCTTACTTACAAGCAGATGGTGCTGTTAAGAAAATATCTGGTTACATTACAAAAAAAATAGCCGATAAACTAAGTTCTATCTACAAAAAAGATAGACAAGCATTTGAAGGATATTGGGACGATATCAAAGTAATCATTGAATATGGTATGCTTTCTGATGACAAGTTTTTTGATAAAGCTAAAAAGTTTGCGCTCTACCCAACAACAGACGGAGATTACTTAAATATCGAGGAAATCAAAGAACAATTTGCAGCAGCACAAACAGATAAAGATGGAAAACTAGTTGTTCTATACACGGCTAATAAAGAAGCTCAGCACGGGTTTATACAATCTGCAAACGACAAAGGATACAAGGTTTTATTGCTAGACTCGCCGATTGTTGCTCACTTGATTCAGAAACTAGAATCTACAAACGAAAATGTAACTTTTGTTCGTGTAGATGCAGATCACGTAGACAACTTAATCAAGAAAGAAGACAATGTTATTTCTAAATTAACTGATGAAGAGAAAGACAACTTAAAACCTATCATAGAAGCTGCCGTTCCGAAAGAAAACTACACCGTACAACTGGAGGCTATGGATTCTAACGCTTCTCCTTTCTTAATTACAGTTCCAGAATTCATGCGAAGAATGAAAGAAATGAGCGCTACTGGAGGTGGTGGAATGTTTGGAATGGAAAACATGCCAGAGATGTACAATTTAGTTGTAAATACAAACAACCCTTTAGTCTCAGACATTTTAAATGCTGAGGATGAAAAACAAAAAGCATTGATTTCTCAAGCGTTTGATTTGGCGAAGTTATCACAAAACTTGTTACACGGTAAAGACCTAACAGACTTTATCAAGAGAAGTTATGAGTTGATCAAGTAACTTTTGCTAACAAATAAAACAAAAAGGCTACCTTATGGTAGCCTTTTTTTATGATGAATTAATTTTGAAAACATGTACCATTCTATCTAGATTGTATACTTTTGAACCTACTAAAATAGACTCTTCATGGAATTAAAAATTGCTTTTACAGACATTGATGGAACATTACTAAATTCAGATCGAGAAGTTTCTAAAATGCTCAAAGAGCAAGTGATCCGCATTACAGCACAGGGGATTCCTTTCATTTTGATTTCATCCAGAATGCCAAGTGCTATGACGCACATACAAAAAGATTTAGGCATTGAAGGACAACCTCTAATCTGCTATAACGGAGGATTGGTTTTGGTAGACGGTGAAATTGTCGACGATATCTTTATTGATCCCGATATTTTGGAAGATATCGCAGCCCTTAATGAACACAACAAATTTCATGTCAGTCTATACAATCAAAACGATTGGTACGTACCTGAGATGGATTTTTGGGGAAAAAGAGAAGAAAACAACACAAAAGTTACTCCCATTGTAAAACCGATTGCAGAGGTCATTCAACTTTGGCGAAACGAAGAAAAAGGAGCTCATAAGGTAATGTGTATGGGAGACAAAGAACACATGGACATGGTCTTTTCTACACTAAAAAAATCACATGGAGAACAATTACACCTATACCGTTCTAAAGATACTTATATAGAAATTGCGAATAAAAACATTTCTAAACTCACGGGTATTGAAGAATTATTAGCTTGTAAATATCCTTCCCTAACTCTTGATAACGCGATCGCTTTTGGCGATAATTTCAATGACATAGAAATGCTAAAATCTGTAAGATTGGGAATTGCAGTTGCTAACGCAAAGGAGAAAGTATTGCAGATTGCAGATGCTGTCTCTGACACCAATAAGAATGATGGAGTAGCCAAAGCCATAAAAAAGTACTTATAAAAATAACAATGCACGATCTATTGTAAGAAAAAAAGATTTTAAACACAACAACTCCACTACAAAAAGAAAAAACAACAATTTTTGATAATTTCTACAGCATAAAAATTACTATTTTCGAAGCATTAAAACTAACGTTAACATAAATTATACAAATTATGATTTTATCAATTGTTTCATTTTTAGGCTTTACCCTGCTTGTTGCCCTTATTGCATGGCTTGCCACTAGAAAAAACACAAATTCATCTGATGGCTACTTTTTAGGAGGTAGAAGTTTAACTGGTCCTGTGATTGCGGGATCTTTACTCCTAACAAATTTATCTACAGAACAAATCGTAGGACTAAATGGTGCTGCTTTTGAAGAAGGAGTGGTCGTAATGGCGTGGGAAACTTTAGCCGCGATAGCCATGGTAATCACTGCATCCTTTTTATTACCCCGTTATTTAAAAGGAGGGATAACAACTGTGCCTCAATTTTTAGAAAACAGATATGATAAGATGACCAAAACATGGGTTTCAGCCTTGTTCCTATCAGGATATGTAGTTGTTTTACTTCCTATTGTATTATTTTCTGGAGCTCTTGCTGTAAATACAATGTTTGACGTTCCCACCGCCTTAGGACTTTCTAAATTTCAATCCTTGTGGGTAACAGTATTTGCCATCGGTACCATCGGGGTGATCTATGCTGTGTTTGGAGGACTGAAAGCAGTAGCTGTCTCAGATTCTATCAACGCTATAGGACTATTAATTGGTGGGTTAGCTATCCCTCTTTTTGGGTTGTTAGCCATTGGTAAAAATAGTGGTGGCGGTGCTTTAGACGGACTAAACACTTTGTTTGTTGAGCATGAAGATAAATTTACTGCCATTGGTGGAGCTGATGCTTCAGTTCCATTTGCCACAATATTTACGGGAATGATGCTGGTTCAATTATTTTATTGGGGTACCAACCAAGCAATTATACAAAGAGCTCTTGGTGCCAAAAATTTGGCAGAAGGCCAAAAGGGACTTTTATATGCAGCCTTTCTTAAGATCTTAGGACCTTTAATGTTGGTGCTTCCAGGTATTATTGCTTTTCATATGTCAATGCATCCAGAATCATACACCTTTTTTGCCAATTCAGATATCTTCAAAGATGAGGCATATCCAACACTGGTAAAACAGGTATTACCTGCTAGTATGGTTGGTTTTTTTGCAGCTGTACTGTTTGGAGCTATTTTAAGTTCATTCAACGGTGCTCTAAATTCTTCAGTAACTATTTTTGGCTTGGACATATACAAAGCCCATATCAATAAAAATGCACCCGAAACAAAAGTGGTAAGAGTTGGCCAAACTTTTGGTGTATTCTTAGCAGTTGCAGCCATGTGTATTGCTCCATTTTTAATGTATGCTGAGGGAGGATTGTTTAACTACTTACAAGAGATCAATGGATGTTACTCTATCCCTATTTTTACAATTATAGTTGTTGGTTATTTGACTAAGCGAGTACCAGCATTTGCTGCAAAAGTTGGATTAATTTCTGGAGTTGTATTGTACGCAATAAGTCAATTCATATTAAAACCTATGGTTGTGGAGAACGGCGGTACTTACCCTCACTTTTTACACGTAATGGCTATTCTTTTTGTCATGAATATCATTATCATGCTCATAATTGGTAAACTCCAACCTAGACAAGAAGATTTTGTGCAAGAATACACAGAGCAAGTGGACATAACCCCTTGGAAATACTTAAAACAAGTAAGTGTTGTAGTTTTAGTAATCGTAGTTTCAACTTATATTTACTTTAGTTAATTCTTAAAACAGGAACAATAAATTAATATATTTGTGATCCCACTACTCTCTAACGTAGTGGGATTATTTTACTTATATGAGAATGAAAATTTGTATTTATTTTATAACTGCTGCATTGTTTTGCATCAGTTGTACAGAGCACAAGAAAAATAATTTTAACATCCAAGGAAAAGTTTTTGGTCTTAAAAAAGGAACACTATACTTAGAAAAGATTGATCTTGACACTATTCAAATCCTAGACTCCATAAGTATATATGGGAAAGAGACCTTTAGCTTTTCAAGCAACATAGATGAAGCGAATCTTTTTTCTATCTCTTTGAACAAATCACCAAATAAGAAAATAATCTTCTTAAGCGAGCCGGGTACGATCAACATTGAAACGACCCTAAATCAATTTTTTGCTAAAGCTAAAATTACAGGATCAAAGCAACAAGACCTGCTGGCTGAACACGATCGATACACGAAAGAAATTCAATATGAAAATCTAAACCTTATCCGTGATCGATTTCTAGCCCAGAAGGATGGCGATCTTAAAAAAACAAACGAGATTAATAACAAATACAATCAAAATCTCAAACGCTCATATTTGTTCTCTGCCAATTTTGCCATCAACAACAACAAGAACATGGTTGCCCCTTATATCGCCATGACAAGAATGGAAAATGCAACCCCTAAGCTAAAAAAACAAATCTACGACGCTCTAACTATAGAAGTTAAACAAAGTAAATATGGAATATTGCTAAAAAAGGAATTAGACCTTACACTTTAATACGTTCTAAGCATTTATTCCCCCTAGCTAGCTCATACCTTTAGACTATAGATAGTTTTAAACAAAAATCACAATACGCTTAAGTAGACTTGTGTTCTTTTGAGGTCGAAACGCAATCATGGAAAAACTACATGATAAAATTGTTTTGCTTAAAGTTTCGATCTATATTTATATAGAAAGAAAAATGAAAAAATAACGTTATGGATAGAAGCACTGAAAAGGTTTTGGCAATAATTTTACACCTCTCTGGATTTTTAAATGGGGTTTTCCCTATTGTAGTTCCTCTATTGATTTGGTTGATCAAAAAAGATGAAAGTTCATTTATTAACGAACATGGAAAATCAGCCTTAAACTTTCAACTCACTGTAATCATTCTCGGGGTTTTTGCGGTTCTATTTACCCTATTTACATTTGGCTTAGGCGCTATTTTCACTTTCCCATTGGCTTTAATATTTGGAGTTTTGTATATAATTTTTATTGTTATTGCAACGCTCAATGCGAGCAGAGGACAGCTATACAGATACCCGGTTAGCTTGAACATCATCAAATAAACTCTAGCCAGCTGTTTGTTCTTTGAACAAACTCTCTAAAGTTTTATTTTTGATATTCATTTGTAAAATTTTCAATCCTTGCTCTTGAGCAAAATCAAAGATAAAAGGACGTTGATCTTCCTTGGTTTTAAAAGTAAGTTCCCATTCGTTATCAAACACGTTATTACAGGCTGTCAGGTTAGGAATCTTCTGAACAAACTGCTGCTCTATTTTAAAATCAAAAACAACCTGAATTATTTGTTGTTGACCTTTCCTCAACGCAGATAATTTTTCATCAACCTTTAAACTGCCTTTGTCAATAATAATTACTCTGTCACAAACTGCTTCAACCTCCTGCATGATATGTGTCGAGAACAATATTGTTTTTTCCTTTCCAACCTCTTTAATCAATGCTCTTATTTCTAGAATTTGATTGGGATCTAACCCTGTAGTAGGTTCATCTAAAATCAAGACATCTGGATTGTGAATTAAAGCGGCAGCCAATCCTACTCTTTGTTGATAACCTTTAGACAACTGCTTTATTTTTTTTGAAGTCTCAGATTCCAAACCAGTTTGCAGCATTACCCTCTGTATTTGATTTTTTCCCATTTTATGGAGGTCGGCTATGAAATATAGATATTCTTTGACAAACATATCTTTGTACAATGGATTGTGCTCTGGTAAATACCCTACGTCACTTTGGGTGTTTTTTTTGTTAGGCACAACGAGGGAATCATTGACAAAAATCTGTCCACTTGTTGGAGTTAAGTAGCCGGTTAGCATTTTCATCAACGTCGATTTTCCAGCTCCATTAGGACCTAAAAACCCAACAATCTCTCCTTTGCCTATTTCAAAATTTATCCGTTCAACTGCAATTTGATTTGCGTAGTTTTTAGAAACATCAACAACTTTAATGGACATTTTATTCTTTTTAAACAAACATAAAGGTAATAATTCTATGATATTAGTGATGTATAATTCAATGAATATTCAGAAATTAGCAGCGATGAAAAACAAACAGGTGACTTTTCAAAATATCGGTAAAAAAGGATACAAAGAATCTTGGGACTATCAAGACTCTTTGTTCCAAGAAATCATTCAATCTAAAATGAATAACCGAAAAAACAACACCCATACTCCGACAAAGAATCATCTCTTGTTTGTAGAACATCCTCATGTTTATACTCTCGGTAAAAGTGGTGATTTGTCTAACCTACTTCTGAATAAAAAACAGTTAGAAGCTAAAGGGGCAACTTTTTACAAAAGCAACCGAGGTGGTGATATTACCTACCATGGGCCCGGTCAAATTGTGGGCTACCCTATTTTAGATTTGGATAACTTTTTTACAGACATTCACAAATACCTTAGGTTTTTAGAAGAGGCTGTCATTTTGACTTTGGCAGAATATGGGATAAAGGGTGAAAGAAGCAATGGAGAAACTGGAGTCTGGCTAGAGGTAGACACTCCTTTTGCTAGAAAGATTTGTGCTTTGGGTGTTCGTAGTAGCCGTTGGGTAACCATGCATGGGTTTGCCTTAAATGTAAATGTTGATCTGGGGTATTTTGACAATATTGTCCCTTGTGGTATAAGAGGAAAATCTGTGACTTCCATTCAATCAGAATTAGGAAAAAAAATTGAAATGAAAGAGGTTCAAGAAAAACTATTGAAGCATCTTGGGATTCTTTTTGAGTGGACGATAGGCTAAAACAAACTTAACTGCTCATCTGGCAACAATTTAAACGTTTGCCTATGATGCTCACAACTTCCCACATCTCTTATGGCTAGCCTATGCTCTTTGGTTGGATATCCTTTGTTTTTTTTCCAATTGTAGATAGGGAAATCTTTATGGATTTTCTCCATATAAAGATCTCTGTAAGTTTTAGCCAAAACAGACGCTGCAGCGATCGATAAATACTTCCCATCACCTTTGACAATCGTCTCGCTAGGTATGTCTTTATAGGGTCTAAATTTATTTCCATCCACAATAATAAACTCTGGTGTGATGTTTAGAAAATCAATGGCCCGATGCATCGCTGTAATTGAAGCCTGCAAGATATTGATTTCATCAATTTCTTTTTGATCAACAAAAGCAACTCCGAAAGCAATCGCATGCTCTTCTATGATTGGTAATAATTTTTTTCTTTGACCTTCAGACAATTTTTTAGAATCATTCAAAAGCGAATGTTCAAAATTTTCTGGTAAAATAACAGCTGCTGCAACAACAGGTCCAGACAAACAACCCCTTCCGGCCTCATCTGTACCTGCTTCTAATTTATGTCCCGAAAAATTTAACAATAGACCCATACTACTCCTTCTACTGCTCAATATTAATCAAACTAATTCGTTTAAAAAAATTACCTTTGCAAGGCAATTCATCAATATGAAAAAATATATCTTAATTTGGATACTTGTCTCGATGACTATTTCTACTTTTTCACAAGAGATTGAAAAAACAACGACCAAAACCACACTTAGAAAAGAAACTAGAAACACGCCTATCGACAGTATAAAGAATATGTATGGAGCTAGATATGTAGACTATAAAATGATCACCTATCATATGGATACCCTGCAAATCGATACGACTTTAACCATAGAAAAATACTTTAGACATAATTTCACACACCAAGACAACTTCGAAAGATTAGCGTTTGCCAATCAAGGACAAACCTTTAATAAATTAGGATACCATTTTATAAACAACCAAATAACTCCAAAGTTGGGTGTAAGTGCGAAACAATATAACTTTTACCAAACCAAAGACATCCGTTACTATCATGTTCCTACACCCACAACAATTTTAAATTACCACTCAGGATTCACAGGACAATCTCTTAATAGTTTATTCACTACTAATTTTGGAAGGCACAACAACATCGCAATCAATTTTAAAGGGCTAAGATCTCAAGGAGACTATCAAAGAGTTAGGGCTAGTCATAAAAACTTTAACGTGATGTATAGCTATTATAATTCAGCTAAAAGATATCAATTCAGGCTACATACTTCATCACAAACTTTGAGTAATTTCGAAAATGGAGGTATCAGCGAAAGTTCTATTTTAGAATTTAAAAACAATAATCCCGATTTTTTATCTAGATCAAGAGTCAATGTAAACCTTAATACCTCAGAAAGCATCTTAAAAACTTCTAGATATTACTACGAACATGAATTGAGATTAACCAATACTAAAGACAGCATTCAACAAAACTTAACCAACCTAAAAGTGGGTCACCATATTAGTTATGAAAAATCCAATTATAGCTTCACTTCTCTCGATAAAATTTATTTTGACAACAATCCAACTATATTTGGTAACCGACTCAACGAAAAAACAAATGACAACACTACGTTTTCTGAGGTTGAAAATCAAGTTTCATTAAAATTTAACTCCCCATGGATTTTAGGAAATTTTAAAGTTTTCAGTAGCCTCTTCAACCTAAAACAATCTTACCATAGCAACTCATCAATTGAGTCCGTTGATATTCCAAAAAGCAAAACCTTAAATTACACCTCTGTTGGAGCCCTTTGGAACGGAACACTGAAAGGACTCTTTTTAAATGCTCATGCAGAACAGATAATCAATGGTGGAGATTTTGGCAGCAACTTAAACGTAAATGCAGGATTTAAGCTCAAGAACAACACCCTAGCTAAAGCAGGGATACAATTAAAAACAGCTGCACCAAATGCCAATACTATGTTCTATCAATCTAATTTTAGCAACTACAATTGGAACCACTCCTTTGACAATATCATCTACAGAATATTATATGGAAACATAAAAACACAATGGTTAAATGTGGATACAGCTCTGCAGCAAATTAAAAACTATGTGTATTTTAATTCAAAAAGTATTGCTACTCAAAATAGCTCTACAATTGATTACTTAAAAGTAAAAGTAAACAACGAATTTAAATTTGGTAAATTTGCACTGAACAATACAATCATGTATCAACAAATTGCCCGAGGGAGCAGTATACTTAGAGTCCCTAAATTCGTAACAAGAAACACGCTTTATTACCAAAATTACTTCTTCAAAGGAAAACCTTTACTGGCACAGATAGGAATTACTTTTAAATACTTTACAAGTTACTATGCAAATGAATTTAACCCAGTTTTAAATGAATTCTACATCCAAAACAATACACAAATAGGAAATTATCCAACTTTCGATGTATTTGTCAATGGAGAAGTGAGACGTACAAGGATTTATTTTAAAGTAGAAAATATTACTGACGCAATCACAGGAAGAGAATATTTTTCATCTCCTAACAACCCTGCTAGAGATTTGTCAATGAGGCTTGGAATCGTTTGGAATTTCTGGAACTGATTGTCAACTAACGAATCACACCATCATTATTTGACCACAAGTTGACTTATATTTAGTTTTACACCTACATCAAATAAAACCGGAGTAAAGTTGCCCGAAATTGCGCGTACTTGGCCAGCATTCCCTATGAAACTCCAACGTTTATTGATAAACTTTTGGATTCCTAAGGAATATTGATAAACAAGCCCACTTCCTAAATTAATATCACCTCCACCGCCTGCACCAAATAATCCTTTAGCTGTAATACTCCACTCAAGACTTAAAGGATGATAATATTGCATCCCTAGCCACCCTTCTGCATAAGCTCCGTAATTTCCTTGATAAGCCCAAACAGTTGCACCAAGAACACTAACATGCTGATTTATTTTCTTTTCTATTTCAAAACCTAAGGCATTAAAAACAGGATCATACAACCTCCCCTTTTTGTCTTGCTTAGCCCCTGAAAAATAAGCCCTATTATAAGTACTAAAACCAAACTCCTCTCTTTTGACAGCAGTAGAGGCTACCAATTCAGTCGTATTTATTTGTGGATTTTTATAAATATTAAAATTTCTGCTCACGGAAACATCTAAATGATTGGATTGAAAATTACCATTAGGTGCGTATGTATTTCCAATATTTACACTAAAAAAATAATCAGAACAACTCAACCCTATACCAGCCTCTACTTGCGCTGCAAAACCGCCTCCAAACTGAACATTACCTCCACCTGCACCTCCCAATAATCCCTTGGCGTCTAAAAACAGCCAATGGGTTAATGGCAATTTGTATCCTAATCCTGACAAAAGCATCATAAAACCATCCACTTCACCTACAAAAGCACCTCCTAACTTTAATACACCATAAAAATTATTGTGATAACCACTTTTTACTACTGCTCCAATCAAAGAGATATTAGGGGCATTTTGATTCACTGATTTATCAGATTTAAGAGGACCTTTTTTATAATTGTATAAATTACTGGATAAAGCTCCTATGTCTAATTTATTGAAAAATGCATTTGAATTGCCTTGATTTGTAGTGATGACCTTATTTGCCAGATAAGTATTGGTATTAATTGTTGCTCCAAGATTAACATTAAAACTATTAATTGAGCCACTAGGAAAATCTATCAAAGACAACCCTGCTCTTATGGCTATTTTCTTATTTACAAAAGCCTCTAAATCTACATGAGGCCTTATCATTAAACCTCCACCGTCTGGTGCACCACTTCCTCCTCCTCCTCCCAAGAAAAGTCCTGCATCTAAATACATCCAATCGTTAAAAACAGATTTCTGAATCCCACCTGTTACACCAAAAACAAAAAATCCAGATCTAATTCCAGTAAGAGCCGAATAAGAATTGACTCCGAAGTAAAATTCTGGGCAACTAGGGACCAATCCAAACATTTCGTAACCATGACCTAGAAACCCTAAATCCGGTTCTCCCACCATATCTACAATCTCCCCAGAAATTCTAATTCTTGAAGTTAGCTTTTCAACTTCAAATTTATCTTGAGAGAAACTTGTTGAGATACAAAGTAACAAGAGTATACATATATTTTTCATAATTATTCTTTATGATGAGAATCTATGGTAATCGTAACAGGTCCATCGTTAACCAAAGCTACTTTCATATCTGCTCCAAACTCACCAGATTGAATCTCTCTTAGTAATAATGAAGCTAATCTATTTTTAAAATTATTGTACATGGGAATAGCGATTTCTGAATTGGCCGCTTTGACATAACTCGGTCGATTTCCCTTTTTGGTTAGTGCGTGCAAAGTAAATTGACTGACCACAAGTAGCTCTCCTTTTATGTCTTGCAAGGATAAATTCATCATACCCATTTGATCATCAAATATTCTTAATTTGACTATTTTTTGACATAGCCACTCGACATCCTCATTTGTGTCTTCGGAAACAATACCAACCAGAATCAACAACCCCTTTGTAATTTCTGCTACTTTTTGTTCTCCAATAGTTACAGATGCTTGACTAACTCTCTGAATAACAACTCTCATGACTTAAAAACATCTTGTCTATAATGTTCATCGTCATCACTCAGCAACTGAACATAACTCTCATATCTTGTTGCTGACAACACTCCATCCGCTAAGGCTTTTTTTACGGCACATTTGGGTTCATTTAGGTGTAGGCAATTATTAAATTTACAGGACGATTTTAACGCAAATAATTCAGGGAAATAGTCTGTTACTTGATGTTTGTCAAAATCTACAACTCCAAAACCTCTTATCCCAGGAGTGTCAATAATATACCCCCCAAAAGACAAAGGGTGCATTTCTGCAAAAGTAGTTGTGTGCTGTCCTTGCTGATGCTGTACTGAAATGGCTTTGGTTTTCAAATCTAAACTTGGTTCTATAGTATTGACCAAAGTAGACTTCCCAACTCCTGAGTGACCTGCGAATAAACTTACTTGACCAATCATAATTTTTTTTACGGCCTCTATGTTTGTTTTTTCAGTGGCAGAAACATCAATACACTTGTAACCTATACGAGTATAGATATACTTAAAAGCCTCTCGATACTCTTCCATATCCTCATCATGAGTATCTACTTTATTAAACAACAAGATGGTTTTAATACTGTAAGCTTCAGCAGTAGCTAAAAAACGATCTATAAAGGTAGTTGACGTTTCTGGGTTATGAAGGGTTACAACTAGAAAAGCTACATCAATATTAGACGCAATAATATGGGTTTGCTTAGATAGATTTACTGATTTACGAACAATAAAATTTGATCGTTCGTGAATCTCTTTGACCACTCCAGTGTCTTTTTTGGGCTCTAACTCAAATGTTACGATGTCCCCAACAGCAATTGGATTGGTACTTTTGATACCTTTGATTCTAAATTTACCTGGAATTCTACAGGGATAGACTTTTCCGTCTTCAACTCTCACTGAATACCAACTACCTGTAGATTTTATAACGACTCCCTTCATACTGTAAAAATAGTTGTTCCTAACAATTATTCTACTTTTAAAAATAAAAAAGTAATTTTTATTTCAATCAACAAAAAACGGGAACAAATTTAAATCTGTTCCCGCTTGGTATTTATATCAATACTTTAACTACTTTGAAGTAACGATTGCTTCTTGCTTGTTGATCGATTCTTGATGAATAGCTTTAAAAATAGCTTCTACAAAATCTTCACTCAAACCTGCTTTTTCACCAGTTGCAATCACTGATTTTAAGATCTCTCCCCAACGAGCATCTTGTAAAACAGAGATGTTTTTGGTTTTTTTAACTTCTCCTATTTGCTCAGCGACTTTCATACGCTCAACCAAAGTATCTATCAAATGATTGTCAATAACATCTATTTCAGCTCTCAATTGTTCTAGTTGATCTAAAGTCTCTCCTTCAGCTTTTGGCTTACGAACTTTTAAATCGCTCATGATCTCAATCAAACGAGCAGGGGTAATTTGCTGTGCAGCATCAGACCATGCATCATCTGGAGTAATATGAGTTTCTATCATCAAACCTTCAAAATTTAAATCTAAAGCGATTTGAGAGATTTCTTGGATTCCAGTTCTATTTCCACAAATATGAGATGGATCGTTGATGATTGGTAAGTCTGGGAATTGACGTTTCAACTCGATTGGCAATTGCCACTGAGGAACGTTTCTGTAGCGAGTTTTCTTGTATGAAGAAAAACCTCTGTGGATAACCCCTAGATTTTTTATATTTTTTTTGTACAAACGCTCAACACCACCTAGCCAAAGAGCTAAATCTGGGTTGATTGGGTTTTTTATCAAAACAATTTTATCTGTACCTTCTAATGCATCTGCAACTTCTTGAACCGCAAAAGGATTCACCGCAGTACGAGCACCCAACCACAAAATATCAACATCTGCTTCCAAAGCTAACTTCACATGAGCTACGTTTGCTACTTCTACAGCAATTAACAATCCCGTCTGCTCTTTTACTTTTTTTAACCAAGGTAAAGCAACAGCTCCAAGACCTTCAAAACCTCCTGGTCTCGTTCTAGGTTTCCAGACCCCTGCTCTAAACACAGTGGCATCAGTGTTTTTTAATTCATGAGCTATCTTTAAAACTTGCTCTTCTGTTTCAGCGCTACAAGGCCCTGCAATAACTAGGGGATGATCTAATTTCATATCATCCAGCCATGTTCTTAATTCTTTTTTGTTTTCCATCTTAGTATATGTATGCTTTTATTTTTGAATACCTGTTAATACTTCTTTTATGTAATTTGTTTCCAACATTGTTTGCTGTAAACGCTCTTTGTTTTCCTCTATAATTAAATCTCTAAACACAGTTAAATTATCTATGTACTCATTTAGTGAGTTCAAAATATTCTCCTTGTTTTCAATTAAAATAGGAGTCCACATGTTTGGAGAACTTTTTGCCAAACGCACGGTTGATTCAAAACCGGAACCTGCCATGTCAAAAATATTTTTCTCATTCTTTTCTTTCTCTAAAACTGTTTTCCCTAACATGAAAGAACTAATGTGTGATAAGTGAGAAACATAAGCAATATGCTTATCATGCGCTACACTATTCATAAAAATAGTTCTCATATTCAAAGTGTTAAAAATGTGTAACACTTTATCTACAGCCTCTTTGCTACTCAATTCTTGATCACATATGATGTTGACCTTTTCATCAAATAGACCATAAATAGCTGCTTCTGGGCCAGAATGCTCTGTACCTGCAATGGGATGAACGGCGACAAAATTAATTCTTTTTTCGTGATTTTCAACTGTTTTGCTCAGTTTCTCTTTTGTAGAACCCATATCAAATACAATAGCGCTACTTTTTATGTTGTTTAACACATTTATAGCTAAGTCTGGTAAAACATTTACTGGCACAGCCAAGACAACTATATCACTCTCAACAATTTGATTAAATTCTATGATTTCATCAACAATACCAAGTTCTAGTGCCTTGTTTGCATTTGAAGCCTCTGAATCTATACCATAAACGACATAGCCGAGTCGTTTCTTTAACTCTAACGCCAAAGAACCCCCAATCAATCCTAAACCTATTACTGTTACTATCATACTTTTATTGCTATAATATGCTTACTCTACTTAGCTTTAACCCTTACCAAAACTTGTTCAAGATGTTCTTCCGAAACACAAAGAGACAATCTGATATACCCTTCTCCGTTAGAGCCAAAAACAGTTCCCGGTGTTATGAATACATTCTTGTCGTATAACATCTTATCTGTCATTTGCTCAGAGGTAATTCCTATAGGTAATTTTGCCCAAACAAACATCCCTACATGGCTTCTATCATAAACACAATCCATGCTATCTAGTATTTGGTATACAATTTTTCTTCGCCTGTAGTAGTGTTTATTAATATTCTGGAACCACTCTTTTGATAAAGATAGTGCTTCAATAGCACCTTGCTGAATTCCATAAAACATACCTGAATCCATGTTACTTTTCACCTTTAGTATTTCATCTAAGTACTTTTTTGCTCCTACAAACATACCAACTCTCCAGCCTGCCATATTAAAACTCTTACTCATTGAGTTCAATTCTAAAGCTACTTCTTTTGCACCATCATAACCTAATATACTCACAGGATGATCATTCAACACAAAACTATATGGGTTGTCATTAACCAATAAGATGGAATGTTTTTTAGCAAAAGAAATTAAACTTCGAAACATCTCATCATTTGACTTCACCCCAGTAGGCATGTGTGGGTAATTGACCCACATGATTTTAACTTTTGACAAATCTAGTTTTTCTAATTCTTCAAAATTAGGGAGCCAATTATTTTTTTCGACCAAATCGTAAAAAACAGGATCTGCACCTACCAACCGAGTTACAGAAGAATAAGTTGGGTAGCCTGGATTAGGAATGAGTACTTGATCACCCGCATTTAAAAAAGCCATTGAAACATGCATAATCCCTTCTTTAGAACCCATCAGTGGTAATACTTCTGTATTTGAGTCCAAAACGACATCAAAATTTGTCTTGTAAAAAGTTGCCATCGCCCCTCTTAACTCAGGCAAACCTTGGTAGGATTGATATCCGTGTATTGTTCTTTTGTCTACTGCATTTGATAATGCCTCTGACACACGATCATCAGGGGCCAAATCTGGACTTCCTATCCCTAAACTGATGATTGGTTTTCCTTTTGATTTAAGCAACGCTACTTCTCTTAATTTTTTTGAGAAGTAATATTCTTTTACATCATTTAATCTATCTGCTACTGAAACAATCATTTCTTATTGTTTTTATATTCTCCAAAAATTTTTAAACTAGACACTTTACTAGTAATCTCAGCTAATGCATTTTTATACTCTTGAATGTCTTCAAAAACTAAATCTGCAAAAAAAGCATACTCCCAAGGTCTATCGATAATAGGTAAGGACTGTATTTTTGACAAATTCACCTTATGGTTTGCCAATAACATCAACACTTCACCTAAGGTACCGCTCTTATCTTTTAATACAAATTTCAAAGATGCTTTGGTTGCTTGAACATCTCCTAAATATTCTTGCTTTTGCAGAACCACAAACCTTGTAAAATTATTTTTGATGGTCTGTATTTGTTCTGCTATGATTTCTAAATCATAAATTTCCGCAGCTTTTGCACTTGCAATTGCCCCTACGCTTTTCAACTTACCCTTTTGAATTCTTTGAGCTACCTCAGCTGTATCTGCATCTTCAACCAACTTGATATGAGGATGGCTTTTGAAAAAACTTCTACACTGTAACAAGGCCATAGGATGAGAATATACTTTTTTTATATCTGCTATATCTTGTCCAGCATTCACCATCAAATTATGATTGATTTCTAAATAATACTCTCCAACCATGGCTAAATCATACTCATCAATCAGTGAGTAGTTTGGCAAAATAGCCCCCGCAATAGAATTTTCTATAGCCATTACCAAATAATCTACTTCACCATTAAGCAACAGCTCTGGCATTTCTGAAAAAGTCATACATTCGATCAATTGAACGTTCTTTCCAAAATAATTCTCAGCTACAATGTGATGATATGACCCTTTTATCCCTTGGATGGCTATTTTCATTCTACTAACTCTTTGAACAAAAAAAAGTCTCGATAAATCGAGACTTTTTGTTATGCTATTAAAATATGGTTATTAACACACGTAAAGTCTCTTCTTTCCCAAAAAGAAAAAAAAGTAATAAAACTGATTTGTGCTAAATAATTTCATGTTGATGTTATAAGTAACAAATGTATAAATTATATCTGCATTAGCAAATATTAATTTATCTTTTTTAACACATAGCAAAAAGAGCAATATTTAAATTAATTACTCAGCTAAAAAAAATCTTAAACAACTTGAAAATTTATTGTTTTTTTTGAACTTGAAGCAACAAGCATTTAATTATTGAAGTTATGATCAATATTTCCTGCACCAGTAGGACAAAAAAACTCAAAACTTCAAAAAAAAAGAGACAACTTTCGTTGTCTCTTTTGAGCCGATAATAGGACTCGAACCTACGACCTGCTGATTACAAATCAGCTGCTCTAGCCAGCTGAGCTATATCGGCGTAGCGGATGCAAATATAGTGGGTTTTTATCATTCAGCAAATAATTTAACAACAAAAATAAAAGGTTTTTAAATTACGAAAATAACAAGCTGAAAAAGAATGTTTTGAGACCCTAGAAAGTAGCCAAAAGATTTATGCCCGAGTACCTAGTCGAAATCGAAGGAGTCCAATTGATCGTAATTGATTTTTCTTTGTTAGGTAAAATTCCCCTAGCTCTCCAACTACTCTTTACTACCGAACGACCAATAACAGTCCCAATAATACCTCCTGCAACCATATCTGAGATCCAATGCCTATGAGATTTTATGTCTGCCAAAAAAACACCAGCCATAAAACCATAAGGAATCCAATAATTGTCAAACTCCATCTGATATACTTTTGCCATGGCAAAGAATGCAGTAGCGTGCAAAGAAGGAAGAGCAGAACCTCTCGGACTACTTAGTATATATTTACCTCCTCTAGAATTAAAAAAATCATAGGGATCATCTGTAAAATATTTCTCGTCAATATTAGTACTACTGACTATAGTTTTATTTTCTAAATCTGGAAAAGGTCTAGTTCTACCGATAATTGTTTTTAAAACAACTTGTGTAATTAAAGTTGAATAGAGAACAGCCTTAAAAGAATTTATAGCTGTATATTGACCCTTTTCGTAGCCTGTCAACAAAGAACCTAAATATAGTAATGCAGA
>NZ_JBDNAI010000138.1:0-11746 GCF_039768515.1 Wenyingzhuangia sp. | reverse complement strand
CTTCAACTTCAACTTCAACTTCAACTTCAACTTCAACTTCTCTCTCAGATTTTTCAAGTATTGAATTGATGAATTCTTCTTTTTTTACGAGGTCTGTTTTAACACTCTTTTTTTCTGTAGAGGTTTTTTTTAGGTATTGCCAGTTGTCTCTGTGGTGGTCAATACGATAGGCTAAATCTATTCCGAATTGATGGCCACTAGTATGATAGCCAAACGGAATGTTATAGTGTCCTGAGATCATAAAATTTCTATTGACCAGAAAAGGGATTCCAGTCCCTAAAGAAAAGTATTGGTCGTGTTTGAATTTATGAAATTGCATTTGAATGTAAGGGTTCCATCTTTGTGCTAGTACATAAGATGCTGATAAAGCATATGAAATATTGGTGAAATTTTTCTTGAAATTATTGTAGTTGAATTGACTATTGAGTCTTAATTTTCTATTGATGTTGTTTTGTGTAATGATACTCAGAACTAAGCTATTTTGTGCCTCGTTGTTAAAGCTTTCATTTGCGATGGGCGTATTGTATTTTACAGCGACAGCAATACTAGGAAATAAGCCATTGTATTTGAATCCGTATCTTTTTTTCCAGCTTTCTTTTAATTCTTTGCGTTCCTTGTTTATGTGTTCATAAATTAAATACTTTACTCCTATAGAAAAACGTTCCGTTCCGTTAACTTTGTCATTATTGTTGAGATTTCTTCCATAAGATGAACGGTGATTGATACTCGCCTGAAACCGTTCAGATAAAAAACCATATTGGATAAGAATATCGTTACCAATTGCACTTGTTGTGTTGATTCCTTTAGGTGTTTTTAATCTTTCGTGAGATGTAGTGTTTTCTATTTGTAAAACCCCCAAACCGACGGCATAAGCTGTCTCAGTATTTCCGGGTCTATTTGCGTTGATGATTGTTGTATATTGTGCATAGTTTATCTTCGAAATAAAAATAAAAAAAAGAAAGAAATAAAGAATTCTATTCATGTAATCGTGATAAATATATATTGTAAATATAATATTTTATGGTTGAGGAGGTAGGTTCATTTTCAAATTATTATTTTTGAATAATTAAAATAGTAAACATGCAAGAAGCAGCTTTTATAAGTTTTATCAGGACCTTATTAACGATACTTACCGTCTATTACATCTTTAAGTTGTTTGTCAAATATGTGGTACCAGTATTATTGGTGAATTACGTGCAAAAGAAAACGGGTCAGCAAGTGAAAAAAGAGCCTTCTCAAAAAGAGGGAACAGTCACAATTGATAAAAAACCCAAATCAGGTCATTCTACAGATAGTAATGTAGGAGAGTATGTTGATTATGAGGAGGTAGATTAATGTAAAACATCATAGCTATGAATCAAAAAAACAATCTGAAGTCATTATTTATTTATGCGTCTGTTATCGTTTCTTTTTGTGTTGTTGCTCTTTTCTATTTTAAGCCTGTCCTAAAAGGGTATAAAATATTTCAAAGTGACATTGCACAGTTTATAGGGATGTCTAAAGAATTAAAAGATTATCGAGAGCAGAATGGTAAAGAGGCTTTTTGGACTGATGCTGCCTTCGGAGGTATGCCTTCGTATCAATTGAGTACTTATTATCCCAATGATTACATAAAAAAAATAGATACTGTCATTAGATTTTTACCTAGACCTGCAGATTATTTGTTTTTGTATTTTCTTGGCTTTTTTGTTTTGTTAACAGTCTTGAAGTTTGATTGGAAGTTAGCTCTCTTGGGTTCTTTAGCTTTTGGTTTTTCCACCTATTTCATTATTATTCTTGGTGTTGGCCATAATGCTAAAGCTCATGCAATAGGTTACATTCCTTTAGTGTTTTCCGGTGTTATATTGCTCTTTCAAAAACGATATTTCCTCGGTTTCTTATTAACAGCATTAGCGACATCTTTAGAAATCCATACGAGTCATCCACAAATGACTTATTACATGTTGTTTATGTTGTTTTTTGTAGGCGTTTTTTATACCATAGAACACTTGAAAAAGAATGAATTAAGAGCGTTAGTCAAACCAGTTTCAGTCATTGTTTTAGCAATGACAATAGGTTTATTGACCAATGCACAAAGTTTATTGGCAACAAAAGAATATGCCTCTCATAGTACACGAAGTAAGAGTGAATTGACCTTAACTCCACAGGGTACTCCTAAAGAGGTGACCTCAGGATTATCTAGAGATTATATTACTCAGTATAGTTATGGGATTTTGGAGACTTTTAACCTTTTGATTCCTCGTTTGGTCGGTGGTGCTAATAGTGAAGATTTGGGTACTGACTCTCATACGTATAAATTTCTAGCTCCTAGGATAGGAATGAATCAGGCCAAGCAGTTTTCAAAAAATGTTCCAACTTATTGGGGAAGTCAACCTATTGTTGCAGCTCCTGCCTACATAGGAGTTGTCTTTGTTTTTTTATTTTTTGTAGGTTGCTTTTTGGTAGAAGGATGGTTGAAAAAAGGATTGATTGCTGCTGTTGTTTTTTCTGTATTGTTGAGTTGGGGTAAAAATTTCGGTTTTTTAACCGATTTATTTATTGACTATATACCACTCTACAACAAGTTTAGAGCTGTATCTTCCATTCAAGTGATAGCCGAAATTTGTGTCCCCTTACTGGGAATGTTAGCCCTTAAAGATTTATTGTCGAATGAGGTGTCCAGAGCAGACAAGGTTTTATCTCTTAAAAAAGGAACGATAATAGTTGGAAGTGTTTTAGTGTTTTTTACTTTCTTAGGAGGAGTATTCTTCAGTTTTTCTGGTTTAAATGATGCCTATTATGACCAACAAATAACAGGTTTTTTAGGGGCTTTAAAAGCTGATAGAAAAGCTATTTTGTTTGAAGATGGTTTTAGGTCTATTGTTTTGGTGGTTTTTACCATTGTTGTTTTATGGAGACTTATATATAACAAGATCAAAAAGCAATATGCAATCCTTGTACTTGGGTTAGTCTTGTTATTTGATACTTTGTCAGTTGCTAAGCGCTATGTAAACGACGATGATTTCTTGTTGGCTAGTAAAGTAGATAAACCATTTTTCTTGTCAAAAGCAGATCAGCAAATTCTGAAGGATAAAGGACACTATAGAGTTGCTAATTTCAGTAAAAATTTCATGAATGATGGGGCTACCTCTTATTATCACAATTCTATAGGAGGTTATCACGCAGCTAAGCCTAGAAGATATCAAGAGCTTGTAGATTATCATTTGTCAAAGAATAATATGGAAGTTCTTAACATGTTGAATACAAAATATTTTATCACTGCCTCAGAAAGTGATGTTTTAGAAGCCCAATTAAATTCAGGAGCGAATGGAAATGCTTGGTTTGTGAATCGTATCGTTCCTGCAGTCAGTGCAGATGAGGAAATACTAGCATTGACAGGCTTTGATTCTAAAAATGATATTGTTGTCAATACAAAGGAGTTTGCTGTAGCTTCTACAGAAAAGGACAGCACAGCAAGAGTTGCGTTGACTTCTTATTCGCCCAATGTGTTGGTTTATGCTTATGAATCAGAAAAACCTCAATTGGTTGTTTTTTCCGAAATGTATTATCAACCAGGTTGGAATGCGTATGTTGATGGAAAATTAACTACTCATTTTAGAGCTAACTATGTGTTAAGAGCCATCAATGTTGAGTCAGGAAAGCATGAGATCGTGTTTAAATTTGAGCCAGAAGTGATTCAACAAGGTTCTATGTTGAGTTTATTGGGGTATGGGTTGTTGATGGTTATGTCCATTTCAATTTATTGGGTAGAAAGACAAAAAAAACTTGAAAATGTATAAAAAAACACCTTCGAAAAGATATAAGCATACTCTTGATTTTTTACAGAGGGTATTACCTGCTCCCGCAGTGATTTTGGATTTAGGGGTAAGAAATCCTTTAACAGAATTGATGGAGCAAAGTGGTTATACTGTTTTGAACACCCAAGGAGAAGACTTAGACGAAATTCCAGAAATAGTTAAAAATGTTGAAGTAGATGCGGTTGTAGCTTTTGAAATATTAGAACACTTACTTTCTCCCTTTGTTTTATTAAAGATGATAAAGGCAGAAAAGTTAATCACAACGATTCCTTTAAAGCTATGGTTTGCCAACGCTTATAAGAGCAAGACAGATGATTGGGATAGACATTATCACGAGTTTGAAGACTGGCAATTTGATTGGCTCTTGGATAAATCCAATTGGAAGATCAAAAAAACGCTCAAGTGGACTAGTCCAATAGACAAGATAGGGGTTAGACCACTTTTAAGAAGATTTACGCCACGTTATTACGCAGTTTATGCAGCACGAAAATAATAGTAGTATGCGAATAGGAATGGTGTTAGATAAAACATTCCCACCTGATCCTAGAGTAGAAAATGAAGCTCAATATCTGATTGAAAAAGGATATGAATTGTTCTTGTTTTGTTTGACTTATGATGCCCAAAAAGTAGGTCTTGAGGATTATAGAGGTATAAAAGTTGTTCGCTATCTCAGTCATCGTTTGTTGTACAAAAGTTCTGCAATGGCATATGCTTTTCCTTACTATAAGTTAAAAATGAGTGCCAAAATAAAGGAGTTCATTTTGTCTTATCAAATTGAAGTATTGCATGTACATGATATCCAGATTGTAAGCGCTGCATGTAGAGTTAGTAAAACCCTTAAAGTTCCGTATATTTTAGATTTACACGAGAATAGACCTGAAATCATGAAGTTTTATCCACACTTAAAAAGAGGATTAGGGAAATGGCTCATAGATACTGATCGGTGGAAAGCTGCAGAAGAAAAGTATTCAAGTTTGGCAGAGCGTGTCATTGTGGTTACCGAAGGTGCTAAAGAAGATCTTTTGGAGAGGACCAACATCCTTTCACAAAAGATAGTTCCTGTTCCCAATACTGTTTTGAAAGCGTTTTACACAAAATATTCCTTAGAGGAGCGCATAGCGGAAAAGTTTGAGGATGATTTTGTGCTCTTGTATATTGGAGATACAGCTATTAGAAGAGGTCTATTAACAGTGATTAGGGCATTACCAGAGTTAAAGAAAAGTATTAAAAACATAAAGCTAGTTGTTGTAGGGAAAAGTACCGAAGATTATATCTTGAGGGCTGAAGTAGATAAATTATCGATTCAGCATATTGTTTCTTTTGAGGGTTGGCAGCACGAAAAATTATTTCCGTCGTATATTTTAACTGCCAATATTTGTATTTCTCCTTTGCATAGGAATAAGCATCATGACACGACATATGCAAATAAATTATTTCAATACTCAAGTTTAGGAAGGCCACTTTTGGTCAGTGATTCTACTGCTCAAAAAGAGTGGGTTGAAAAACATCAAGTAGGTCTCAGCCACCAAGCGGAGGATATTGTAGATTTTGCTAAGCAAGTGAAGACACTTTATAGACAGCCATCCCTAATGGATCAGATGGGTGAAAAAGGTGCAGCTTTGATTCAGTCAGATTTTAACTGGGATAAAACAGCTAAGGGTCTAAGTGAAATATATCAACAGATTAAAAAAACCAGATGAGAGTATTGATTGTTACTTATTATTGGCCACCTGCTGGCGGACCAGGCGTCCAACGTTGGTTAAAGTTTGTGAAATATTTACAAGAATTTGACATTACTCCAGTAGTTTATACTGTAGAAAATCCGGATTATCCGATAGTAGATGATTCATTGTTAGATGAGATTCCTAAAGGAGTAGAGATTATCAAACAACCTATCTGGGAACCGCATCGATTGTTAAATGTTTTTAGTGCTAAGCAAAAAGAAAAGCAAAGTGCTGGATTCCTTAGCGTTAAAAAAAGTTTGATTTCTAAAATTGTTGCCTATGTTAGAGCCAACTATTTTATTCCAGATGCTCGCATGTTTTGGATCAAACCCTCTATTTTGTTTTTGGAGAACTACCTCGCTAAAAATAAAATTGATGCAATTATTTCTACGGGGCCACCACATACTGCTCACATGATTGGTTTAGGGTTAAAAAAAAAATTAGGAATACGTTGGATTGCAGATTTTAGAGATCCTTGGGTAGAGATTGATTATTTTCATGAATTGCCTTTGACTCAAAAATCTATAAAAAAACATAAAAATTTAGAACAAGAAGTTTTAAGACATGCCGATGAGGTTTTGGTAGTGGGAAATCAAATGAAAAAATCATACGATCTGTTTTCAAAAAATGTAAAGGTCATCACCAATGGTTTTGATGGAGTATTGAGCGCTGAAAAAGACTTAAATAAAGTATTTACAATTACTCATGTAGGGACTTTAAATGCCGATAGAAACCCAATTGTGTTATGGGAAGCTTTATCGCAGTTGAAAGAAAAAATCACCTGTCAAATTCAGCTGATAGGAAAAGTTGCTCAAGAAGTAAAAGAGAGCATTGAAAAATATAAATTATCAGAAGTAGTAACATTTATAGATTATGTACCTCACGATGAGGTGAAAATATATCAGCAAAAGTCACAAGTTTTATTGTTGGCTGTGAATAATGTGCCAAGTGCAAAAGGAATTGTAACAGGAAAAATATTTGAATATTTACAGGCACAAAGACCTATAGTAGCTATTGCTCCAACGGATGGAGATTTAGCTGCTATTTTAGAAGCCTCCAAAGCTGGTTTTGTAGTAGACTTTGAGGAAGTGAATAAATTAAAAGAAATACTTGTAGATTTACACAAACAGTATCGCGAAGGTAATTTAAAGGTGAACTCGGTTGGAGTAGAACAATATCACAGAAGAACGTTAACAACACAATTGGCAAATATTATCAAAAAATAAATTGAAAAAAATAGTAACCATATTAGGAGCAAGACCACAGTTTGTCAAAGCGGCGGTCCTAAGTAGAGTGATTATAAAGCACAACGAGCTGGATGAAGTGATTGTGCATACAGGCCAGCATTACGATAAAAATATGAGTTCAGTGTTTTTTGAAGAAATGCAAATTCCTGTTCCAAAATACAACTTAAATATCAATAGATTGAGTCATGGCGCTATGACTGGGCAAATGCTAGTAGAAATAGAAGAAGTTTTACTCGTGGAGAAGCCAGAAGCTGTGGTGGTTTACGGAGATACCAATTCGACTTTAGCAGGTGCATTGGCGGCTCAAAAACTTGGTATAAAAGTAGTGCACATAGAAGCGGGTTTACGTTCATTTAATATGTCTATGCCTGAGGAAGTTAATAGAATTGTAACAGATAGAATCTCAAATCTATTATTGTGTCCTACCCAAACAGCTATGGATAATTTAGAGGAAGAAGGGTTTAAAAATCATGATATTAGAATGGTAAACTCTGGAGATATTATGAAAGATGCTGTTGAATTTTATGGGGCTTTGTCCAAAGAAAAAGTAACTTTTTTAGAAGAACATACATTAACAAAAGGAGATTTTGTATTGGCAACCATCCACCGACAAGAAAACACGGATGATGTAGATGCGTTAAAAGAAATTTTTGAAGGTTTAGCAACTGTTCACTCGCAAAAACAAGTTGTCATGCCATTGCACCCTAGAACCAAATCTATTTTGGAAACCCATCAATTAAACTATCCGATTATATTTATAGACCCTGTGGGTTATTTTGATATGTTGGCTTTGTTGCAAAACTGTGCTTTGGTGATTACCGATAGTGGTGGCTTGCAAAAAGAAGCTTTTTTTAACAAAAAAGCCTGTGTGATTGCTCGTAAAGAGACAGAGTGGGTAGAATTGGTCAATCATGGATTTGCTACTTTGGTAGGGAGCAATGCTACTAGAATGCAAGAAGCAACAAAACATCACTTAAATACTCAACATGATTTTTCTTTGTCTTTATATGGAAATCAGGTGGGGGAAAGGATTTATGAGGAAATACGCAAATTGATTTCTTAGTTTTATGGGAATTGTTTTAAAAGAATCTTACAAAAACACTATTACTTTGCTCATTGCTATTTTGGTAGGAGCCGTCAATACTTTGTTTTTGTACGTTTATTTCTTAGAGGTAGAATATTATGGATTGGTCACTTTTTTATGTTCAACCGCTTTTATGATAAAACCCTTAATGGCTTTAGGAGTGAATCATAGTATTGTGAAGTTTTTTTCTTCTTTCAATAGCAGAGTTGAAATAGATAAATTTCTAACGTCAGCTATATGGCTTCCTTTGCTCTTGATTGTTCCTTTAGGCTTGATTTGTGTTCTTTTTTATGATACTATCTCAGGTTTACTGTCTCAAGAGAATTCTTTGGTGAGGCCATATACATACTTAATTTTTTTGGTAGCGGTCTGTACTGCTTATTTTGAGATCTTTTATGCTTGGGCAAGAGTGCACCTTAAATCGGTTTTTGGAAACGTATTAAAAGAGCTTTTTATAAGGTCTATGGTTACCATTTTGTTGTTTGCTGTTTATTTTAACATCATTAGTAGTCATCAATTTGTGTTGTGTTTGGTCGCGGCTTATTTTGCACAAATGTTTATCATGATGTGCTATGCATTCAAAACCTATACCCCTAAAATAAATTTCAAACGACCAGAAAACTTTGATGAAGTTGTAAAATATAGTCTATACATCATTATGGCAGGTTCAGCGGCAACTATACTGATAGATATAGATAAGTTTATGATTCCTCAAAAAGAAATGATAGCGCAAGTTGCTTTTTATGCCGTAGCTGTTTATATAGGTTCCGTGATTGAAATCCCTGGTAGAGCAATGAGTCAAATCGTACAACCTCTAACTGCTAAAGCGATCAATGATAAAAAAGAAGATGAGGTTTTGGGTTTGTATCAAAGAACTTCCATTACATTGTTAATTGTTTCGGGTTTACTATTTATATTGGTCAATGCCAATTTGGAGTCTCTAAACATGTTTTTGCCAAAAAAATATACAGGAAGTTTTTGGATTGTTTTGATGATCTCAACAGCCAAATTGTATCATATGTTTTTGGGAAACAATGGAGCGATTATTTCTAATTCTAAATACTACAAAGTTTTATTACCCTACGGCTTGTTGATGGCTGTTTCTGTTGTTTTGTTAAACAATTGGTTGATTGATGTTTTGGGTATTGCAGGGGCTTCATTGTCAACTTTGATTGTTGTTATGGTTTTCAATACAATCAAGTTGATTTATGTAAAAAAGAAGTTCAAAATTCAACCGACGACAAGTAAAACTTGGATCGTTTTGTTTTTTATTATTGTATTCACTGGTATTGGAATCTTTCTTGATTTTCAATTTCATCCTGTCATCAATATTTTCTTGGAGTCTGTTTTATTGGGCTTGTCTTATGTTTTGGTGATCCTTTATTTTCAGCTTTCTACAGATCTAACAGCTCTTTATCATCAGTTTAAATCAAAACTTAAAAACTAAGTTGTTTTTGGGGTGTGTGTTTTGTATGTATGTATAAAAACACTATATTTGCACCCGATTAATTTTAATAAAAAAACAATCATTATGAATCATTACGAAACTGTTTTCATTTTGAATCCCGTTTTATCTGATGTTCAGGTAAAGGAAGCAGTACAAAAGTTCGAGGACTATTTGGTTTCTAAAGGTGCCGAAATGTTACATAAGGAAGATTGGGGGCTAAAAAAATTAGCTTACACAATCCAAAAGAAAAAAAGTGGATTTTACCACTTGTTTGAGTATAAAGTTGCTGGAGAAGTTGTAGCTCCTTTTGAATTAGAGTTCAGACGTGACGATAGCGTTATGCGTTATTTAACTGTTAAGTTAGATAAACATGCTGCTGCGTGGGCTGAGAAAAGAAAGTCTAACTTAAAATCTGCGAAGTAATTATGGCAAATATAGACCAACAAGCAAAAGGAGGATCTAAAGGTGATGTAAGATACCTAACTCCCTTAGACATCGAGACTAAAAAAGAAGCTAAATATTGTAGATTTAAGAAGAAAGACATCAAGTATATTGATTACAAAGATGCTGATTTCTTAATGTACTTAGTAAACGAGCAAGGTAAAATTTTACCAAGACGTTTAACAGGAACTTCTTTAAAATACCAACGTAAAGTGGCACAATCTATAAAGAGAGCACGTCACTTGGCATTAATGCCTTATGTTGGAGATTTATTAAAATAATAAGTAGACTATCATGCAAGTAATATTAAAACAAGACGTTGAAAACTTAGGGTTTGTAGACGATATCGTAGAAGTAAAGAATGGTTACGGACGTAACTTTTTGATACCTTCAAGAAAAGCTGTTTTAGCAACGGAGTCTGCTAAAAAAGTTTTAGAAGAGACATTAAAGCAACGAGCTTACAAAGAAGCTAAATTAGTAGAAGAAGCTAATGTAACTGCTGAAGCAATCAAGGCATTAGAGATTAAATTGACTTCTAAAGTAGGTCAAGGAACCAAGTTGTTTGGTTCTATATCGAATATTGACATTGCTGAATCATTAGAAAAAGCTGGACATTCAATTGAGAGAAAATTCATCAAAATAGCTGGAGGATCTATCAAAAGAACTGGGAAATATACAGCTGCTATTCGTTTGCATAGAACTGTAACGGTTGATTTAGAATTTGAAATCGTTGGTGAGTAATTACCATTGTTAAATAATAAAAAGCTCACTTCCATACTTGGATAGTGAGCTTTTTTTTTATAAAATAGCCTTGTTTTTAAGGACTGATATCTGATATATGAAATACATTCAACTGACCAAAGAACAATTAGAAGCATTACATCATGAGTTTGCTACTTTTTTAGCATCTCAGCAGATAGATGTGAGAGAATGGAATGACATCAAAGCTAACAAACCAGATGTTGCAGATGAGGAACTTAATATTTTTAGTGATATGGTTTGGGAAGATGTTTTGACCAAAGCAGAATATATTGAGCACTTTTCCAAATCAAGCATCAATCTTTTCTTCTGCTCTGAGGGTGTGATACAAAGGATTATGATAAAATCTAAAGACCAATCTATTGATCTGTCTAGCAAAGAAGGAATTCAGACCTTATTGCATCATCCTAAGAATGGTCAATTTGAATTCTTCAAAGGGGCTAAAAAATATGAGAAGGAGCGAAACCTAGAAATTTTTGACCTTATTCTAAAAGGGGCAAGCATAAATAAAGAAGGAGCTTTATATCAGAACTTAAAAAATTTTGTAGCCTAGAAACATGGTAGATCCAGAATTAACCGCATATCTTGAAGGGTTCGTGACAGAAAAACGTCGAGCCCTGTTTAGACAAGTGCTTGACAATAGAACTAAGCATTTTACTGTTGTCCTGGAAGATCTATATCAAAAACACAACTGGAGTGCTGTAGTCCGAAGTTGTGATGTTTTTGGAATACAAGATATCTACACTATAGAGAATAAATACAGCGCATATATCTCTAACGGAGTTGGAAAAGGAGCTCAGAAGTGGGTAGATTTTCATAGATTCAAATCAAGAGAGTACAATACACAAGATTGTGTTGATGATTTAAAGCGAAAAGGGTATCAAATTATTGTAACGACCCCTCATGAAGATTCCTCTTTTGTGTCTGATTTTGATATCACAAAAAAAACAGCTTTTGTTTTTGGTGTAGAGGGCGAGGGGGCTTCTGATTTGGTGATGAGTGAAGCAGACGGTTATTTGAAAATTCCTATGTATGGTTTTACAGAGAGTTTAAATGTTTCTGTTGCAGCGGCGATTACCTTACAAAATACCACGGATAGGCTACATCAATCTAATGTAGATTGGGCATTGAAGGATGATGAAAAAGAAGAATTGTATTTGAAATGGTTAGAAAAATCAATTGGTTCAATCAAATTGATCAAAGAGAGATATTATAGAGAGCGTAAAGCTTAAAATAACCTAAGGCTT
>NZ_JBDNAI010000137.1:0-4093 GCF_039768515.1 Wenyingzhuangia sp. | reverse complement strand
GTCTACGGTAAGTCTTAAAAATAGATTTTGAACTAAAATGGCACCAATATCAAAACCAAAAGCACTATTACCATCTCTTGTGAAGTCGGTTGTAGAAATAGCTCCTTCTTCTGTATAATTATCTTTATCCGTAATATAACTCGCCCCAAGCTCAATTGTTTTTATTATCGGAATTCTCGTTTGACCGAATGGCCTGTAGTAAGGTCTTATCGCTAACAATTTCTGTGTGGAGTCAAAATTCAGATCACTGTATAAAGCTTCTATCCCAACAACACTATTAAATGTAATATCTGCACTTAAACCTACTTTTCTTCGCTCAAAAGATACTGCATTGCTATAATTTCCTAAAATGGCACCATATCCTAACTGTTCTCCAGTCATATCTCCTAATTTCACATAGATAGGGTCTTTTTTCTTCTTTCCATAGCTTAAATATCTAACCATACGCAAAACTCCAACCCCATTATTAAATTCTTCCGTCCTCAGTTCTCCACTCCTAATATCATATAATAAAGGAATGTCTAGTCCCAATCCTAATTTACCAAAAGAAAACTCTGGTTGTACTCTCATTCCAACAAAAGTTTGATCTCCAACTGTTGTCAAACCAAAATTTGCAGACAAATTATTCTCCTCATCAAAAGCACTTTCAAATCCCTCTTGGGCATAAAAAACCTGATTAGAAAATAAAACAATCACAAAAATTTTAAATAGCTTTTTCATAATGTATAATTTTAACACTTGTGTATTTCAAATTTAAAAAAGAATTTACACAAACAAAGTATAATCTAATTGTTTCTCAACATACATAATAGAAATCTTATATTTGCTTGATGCTAACTTATGATCCATGCTAGAAATTAAAAATGTTTCTTATGCCTATACCGCAAAAAAAACGATTTTAAAAAACATTAATTTTACTGTAAAAAAAGGGGAATATATTGCGCTATTGGGAGAAAGTGGCTGTGGAAAAAGCACACTACTAGAACTCATTTATGGCTTAATGGATATTGAAGAAGGTGAAATTATTTTTGAGAACAAGAAACTACTTGGTCCCAAATATCACTTAGTTCCTGGTCACCCTTTCATGAAATACTTGGCTCAAGATTTTAGCCTGATGCCATTTACTACAGTTGCCGAAAATGTTGGAGAATTCTTATCTAATATTTATAAGGATAAAAAAAATGATAGAATTCAAGAGCTTTTAGAAGTTGTTGACATGACAGCATTTGCTAAAATCAAAGTGAAAAATTTAAGTGGTGGTCAAAAACAAAGAGTTGCAATTGCTCGTGTTCTAGCGAAAGAGCCAAAGATTTTGTTATTAGATGAACCTTTTAGCCACATTGATAATTTTAGAAAAAACAATCTTAGAAGAAATCTTTTTGACTACTTAAAAAAACAAAAAATTACATGTATAGTTGCTACTCACGACAGTACTGATGCTTTATCTTTTGCAGATACATTGTACATGATCAGAGATCAACAAATTGTTAGACATGGGACTCCTGAAGAAATATACAACCGCCCTGGCAATAAATACGTGGCTTCTTTTTTTAATGAAGTAACCGAAATTCAAAAGAAAGACTTTAATATCCATGAAAAAGGAACCGCTCTTTTATATCCTGAACAAATTCACCCAGTAGATACGTCAGAAATCAAAGCAATTGTAAAAAACAGCTATTTTAAAGGAAGCCATTACCTTATTGAGGTTGTTTTAAACAACACTAGCCTCATGATAAAAAGCAACAAACCCTACCAGAAAAAAGAAACAATATTTCTCTCCATCAAAGCTTAATTTATTTTTACTGTCTTTAAGATTGCTTCTAATTCAAAGACAAAATCTCTTTTGTTTACAGAAGGAGCGTAGTTAAAACCTTCAATCACAATCAGCCTTTTGTTTTTTTCATCAACAATAGAATAATTTAAAAAAGGTCCTGCACTAAAAGCTCCAAAAACCTCCCAAGTCCCTCTAGTTTCATATGCTTTTTTTCCACCAATTTTGGTCATTTTCATACTGGGAATTCTAGCCGCTTCGGTAATCATAAACATCTTATCAGGATCATTCCCTCTGATAAACATCTTTCCTATGCTGTCTCTATTTCTTATCATCTGACTTAATATTGTTTCGGTCTCGTCAAACAAAGGAGCCTCGTAGACAATAATATTATTGGTTTGATCTCCAGCAGCAATCCCTCCAGCAATATGACTACGCATCCACATAAATGAACCCAATGTATCCATAACCATTTTGTATTTATTAGGAATATTTATCTGTATCCCAATTTTTGATAAAGCCTCAATTCTTTTTGAATACTTCTTCTCAAGAACATCCTCTTGGATAGAAGTAAGATCTCCATGAGTAAAGGTACTCACAATCTCTTCTGATTTTTCTTCAATCAAAGCTACCAATTGCTGAACTGTTGGTGCTTTTACCTCTAAAATAGTTTGGGATTGAGCGTATTTATTTCTAACTGATTTGAACACTTCATGATCTGACAACTGTAAAAACAATAAATTTCTACTGTTCTTAAACATTTTAGCAAATGCATCAGAGGGTATTATAGAAATATCAAACTGAGGCTCTGGTTGAGGCAAACCCTTGAGCGGTTTTTTGATAATCTTTCTAAGTTCATGCCCTGCTTGACCTTTCCAAATATTATCCTCAACCACTATAATGACATGGTTTATCCTTCCGATAGAACTTGGCTTCATATAGTCATTACTCTTCTTTTTTCCTTCATTACTACCACAAGCAATGATTAGCATCGTAGCTAATATTGTAAATATATTTTTTATCATAGTGTGTTTTTATAAATAACCAAACGACTTCCTAACTTTAAATTGTTTCCCTTCCAAAGACCATTCCAAGCCCTTAATGACTTAACTGTCACTTTATACTTTTGAGAAATATCCCACAAATTGTCACCATACTTTATTTTATGATAAACTTTCTTGCCTTTAATAGACACTTTAGATATTGCTGATTTAGATTTTTTTACCGAATAATTCAAACGCTTAGGATAGATAGTTAATCTTTGTCCTATCTGTAAATTTGAAGTCGATAAGCCATTCCATTTTTTAAGATCTCGAACATAAACACCGTGTTTTTCAGCAATAGAGCCTAAATAATCTCCTGATTTCACTCTGTATCGAATACGCTTACTCATTTCAAAATACTGTGGTAAGGGTTTTTCTCGATCATTTACCTGTGAAGTAGCGTAAGAATAAATATCTTTTTCATTTTCGACAAAAGTGAGTGCATCTTTCAAAGGCAATGTCAAAGTGTAATTTCTGTTCTTTACATATGGAATGATGTTTAATTTATATGATGGATTTAGAAATTCTAACATTTCGATATCCGTTCCTAACTTGGCTTGGATTTGTTGGAAAGTAAGCAATTGTTTTACTTGAATTGTATCTACATCAAACCTATGTATCATGGGAGGTTTTGTATAGATGCCATGTTCTTTAGCATATTCAAAAATATACATAGTAGCGTAAAACGCTGGCAAATAATCAGCGGTTTCTTTGGGCAAAAAAGGTCTTATGTTCCAATAATTAGTTCTGTTTCCAGATCTTCTGATTGCTTTTGACACGTTTCCTGGTCCAGAATTATAGGCGGCTAGGGCTAAATCCCAGTCGTTAAAGCTATGATATAGCCTTTCTAAATACCTACAAGCCGCTTGAGTAGATTTTATGGGATCTTGTCTCTCATCTACATAAGAACTTACCTTCAGTCCAAACATTTTACCGGTTGCATACATAAACTGCCACAAACCTGTTGCTCCCACTCCAGATTTTGCCCGAGGCTTTAAGGCAGACTCTACGATAGCTAAATACTTAATTTCTAATGGAATTTCATATTTTGCTAGCTGATCTTCAAATAGAGGGAAATAATATTCTGCCCTTGCCATCATATCAGGGTAATACCTACTCCTGTATTTCAAATAGCTTTTGATTACTCTCTCTAGCTCTACATTGTATTCTAAATGAAAAGGAGTTTTTGCATTGAGAAGGGATAATCTTTTTTTTAAAGTGTCGGTTGGTAAGGAATTTTTATCCGTAAAAAGAGAAACATTTTGAGTTTTTAAATTCG
>NZ_JBDNAI010000136.1:0-11468 GCF_039768515.1 Wenyingzhuangia sp. | reverse complement strand
GGAGAATCTAGGGAGAAATCAAACAAAATAGGGGCTATTTTAAATGCTAAAAATCTGAACTTAGATCTTTTAGATAAATCAAAATATGGCGCCACTTGGTTTTCTAATCAAGTAGCAACCAAAGCAACCAAGATACATACAGTTTCTTCTGTTTCGGAATTGACAGCCAAAATTAATGAAGCAGAAAATGGTGATATCATTTCTTTGAATGAAGGGGCTTACCAAATTTCAAAACCTTTAGTTATCAATAAAAAAATCACCATTGAATCCAAATCAAATGCTGAAATTTTCTACAATGGCGCAGCAAATACTCCAGCATTTGAATTACACCCTTATGGGAAATTATCTGTAAAAAATATAAAATTAAAAGGAAACGCTTCCAACTATGCGTTTGCCAGTTTAAAAGAAAATATGTTCAATCATTTCGGATTGGAAGTTACAGACTCTGAAATAAGCAACTTCAATTATGCATTAAGAGTTTACAAACAGTCTTTTTCTGAGGCGATTACTTTTACAAACACATCAATTTCGAATTGTGAAAATGGGATCGAACTCTCCGAAGAAACAAACGATCGAGGTGATTACAATACCGAATATTTAACCATTGACGGCTGTAATTTTAACCAGGTAAAACAAAACGTTGTAGATTACTATAGAGGAGGGTATGACGAATCTACCATTGGTGGAAACCTTTTAATTACAAACAGCACATTTACCAATTGTGGTGCCAAAGAAAAAAACAAAAGACTTCTGAATCATAACGGAATTGTAAATGTGAATATCAACAACAATACCTTTACAAACAATAAAGTAAAATTTGTTTCCATTCTTTGGGGCGCAAAAAACAATGTGGCGTCTGAAAATACCTTAAGCAACTCAGGGCAACTAAAAACAGAAGAAAATCTTGTAATGACTTTGATGTATTAAATTAAAATGAATCCATTTAGAATGAAAAAAACAAGCTGTATTTTAATTATTTTAGTTGCCTTAATAGGGTGTAAAAATAATTCCAAAAACACTCCGGAAATTCCTGTTAAAAAGGCAACGATATACCCAAGCGATGTGATTTCATTTATGGATGAGTGGAAAATTCTTTTAGGTGATGGAACTTACAAAGACTCATTGGTTAATTATGCAAAAGACAATTTTTTCTATGTTGAAACCGAAAATGAAACAAATTGGGTAGTCTATAAAACACCAAACGCGGGTGTTACATCGAGAACCTCTAGCAACACAAGAACCGAACTTGGACAAAAAAAACATTGGATTCCAGAAACTGGCGGAAAATTAACAGGAACATTAAAAGTGCAACACGTTTCTACAACAGGAGATGCAACTGTAGCCTCTTCGTTCTCCGTAGTTGTTGGACAAATTCATAGCGATGAAGGCCACGAAAACGAGCCTTTAAAAATATACTACAAAAAATTTCCTGGACATACAAAAGGTTCTGTTTTTTGGAATTATGAAATCAATACAAAAGGAGACAACATAGGAAGATTTGATTATTCAACTGCAGTATGGGGACACGATTTTTCTGTGGTAGGCTCAAGTTCAACAGAATTTCCAAAGGAACCCGAAGATGGTATTGCTTTAGGCGAAGAATTTAGTTATAAAGTAAATGTAGATCAAGGAATCATGCACCTCACTTTTACAGCTAAAGATCATCAAACAGTTCAATTTACAAAGAGTTTAATCAAATCAGAATTTGCAACCAAAGAAACCATTCCAGCCCAAGTAAAAAGTGTGTATGCAAATAGAGAAAAAGGGGGGGGTGTTGAACGTGAAAGCGCTTATGCAAATGAAAAACAGTATTTTAAACAAGGTGCCTACAATCAGGCCAATGGAAAGTCTACAAAATCCGAAACCTATGCCGGTGATATTACAAGACAATATGCAAACGGAAGTTATGCAGAAGTTTGGTTCAAAGCGGCTACTTTAGACCTCGGAAACTCCTCTGAAAAAGAGTAAAAAAAGATCATTTCATAAATCACAACATAAAACACAAATTGTCAATGAATAATTACCTAAAACTTTTCTTTTTAGCTGTGCTCATAACTTCATGTGCTAAGAATTCGAAGGAGCTCCCAGTGGATGCATCCAATGACCAACACCCAAATTTGATTTTGACCACTAAAAGTGTTTCAGAAATTAAATCCAAACTAGGCAAGGTTCCGTTATTTGATGCCACATTAGAAAAAGCAAAACAAGCTGTAGATGCAGCATTAGAGAAAGAAATAGCGGTGCCAATTCCAAAAGACATGGCCGGTGGTTATACCCATACACAACATAAAATAAATTATGCAACGATGCACAAAGCTGGAATTTTATTTCAGCTTACAGGTGACCAAAAGTATGCAATCTATATAAGAGACATGCTTTTGGAATACGCAAAGATGTTCCCAACATTACCAAGACATCCGCAGATGCGAAGTTACGCTAGAGGTAAGATTTTTTGGCAATGTTTAAACGACTCCAATTGGTTGGTCTATACCAGTCAGGCCTATGATTGTATCTATTCTTGGTTGCCAAAAGAACAGTCGGACTATTTGAACAAAACCTTGTTTCGTCCTTATGCTGATTTTCTTTCTGTTGAAACACCACAATATTTCAATCGTGTTCACAATCATTCTACCTGGGGAAATGTTGCCGTGGGTATGATTGGTTTGGTGATGAATGATGACGAACTCGTCAATAGAGCCCTCTATGGGTTAAAAAAAGAAGATGTAGATTTAAAAGCAAAAGACAATGATGGCGGTTTTATCTTCGATAAGGATGGAAAAGCAGGATTTTTAGCCAATTTAGATTCCCCGTTTTCGCCAGACGGATTTTATACCGAAGGCCCTTATTACCAACGATATGCAATGTATCCCTTTTTAATTTTTGCTGAAGCACTTCAAAATAAAAAACCAGACTTAAAAATTTTCGAATACAAAGAAGGTGTTTTAATGAAAGCAGTTGATGCCTTGTTAAACCTTACCGACGCAGATGGAGAGTTTTTCCCATTGAATGACGGTCAAAAAGGAATGTCCTACTATACTGCTTCTTTGGTTTCAGCAGTTGATATTGCTTATTATTACGGGAATCAGGACCCGGCACTGTTGTCCGTCGCAAAAAAACAAAACAAAGTACAGTTAGATATAACAGGTTTGCGTGTTGCAGAAGCTTTATCTGCAAACAAAGAAAAACCGTTTATCAAACAATCCATGGAGCTAAGTGATGGTTCTCAAGGAGATGAGGGTGGGATTGGTATTTTACGACACCAAAAAAAGGATGAAACGCTCGCGTTGGTTTTCAAATATTCTGCACAAGGATTAAGTCATGGACATTATGATAAATTGTCATTTTCACTCTATGAAAATGGGGAAGAGGTTCTACAAGATTATGGCCTGTCTCGCTTTGTAAATGTAGAACAAAAAAATGGTGGAGGTTATTTAAAAGAAAACAAAACTTTTGCCAAACAAACCATTGCCCACAATACCATTGTACAAGATCAAACATCTCATTTTAAATATGATTTTGCAACCGGGAGTAAAAACCATTCCGATAAATATTTGTTTGATGTTTCAAATCCTGATTTTCAAATTGTAAGCGCCAAAGAAATCAATGCTTATCCGGGAACGGAATTGCACAGAACCATGATCATGGTCAAGGATGCCAACGATGCAAAACCTTACATTATAGATGTCAATAGAGTGCAATCCAACAAAGCGCATACTTTTGATTTGCCGCATTATTACTTTGGTCAAATTATTGCCACCAATTTTGCGTATCAAACACCAAAACAATTACTGCCTTTAGGAAAGAAATATGGGTATCAACATCTCTGGAACGAAGGGATGGGAATTGCCAATGCTGAATCCATTCAATTTACATGGTTGCATCATCAAAAGTTTTATACCATTACTGCCGCAACCCAAAAAGAGGATGAAATTCTTTTCGCAAGAATTGGTGCAAATGATCCGGAATTTAATTTACGAAAAGATCCGACACTAATTATTAGAAAACAAGCAGCAAAAAAAGCTGTATTTGCCTCCGTAATTGCATCGCACGGTACCTACAATCCCGTAACAGAAAAAGCAGACAATGCATATACTCCTATAGAGTCAGTTAAAGTTTTAGTAGACACAAAAGCCTATACAGCTATTGAAGTGGTTACTTCAGAGAAAAATAGCTTATTGATTCTATCCAATGAAGACAATGCATCAGACACAATGCACAGGGTGACCATAAACAATAAAGACTATCGCTTTCAGGGCGCATATTATTATAAATCAACTAAATAAATTAGAACATGAAATCATTTGGAACAAGTAAAGAATTCATCTTTGGAGATGACCTGGCATGGGAAACCGTCGGAGAGGGTTTGAAAAGAAAAATAATGGGGTATGACGATAAAATCATGCTTGTAAAAGTAGACTTTCAAGTAGGGGCTGTTGGTAGCCTTCATGAGCACCACCATTCTCAAGTAACTTATGTAGAGTCGGGAGCTTTCGATTTTACCATTGGTGGTGTTACCAAAACGGTCACTGGTGGAGATACGGTTTACATTCCTCCACATGTATTGCATGGTGCGATCTGTACAGAAGCAGGAGTATTAATTGACGTCTTTAGTCCAATGAGAGAAGACTTCATGCAGTAATCTGACAGGTATTTCTGAATTCAAAAAATAACATTTTTTTAAGATTTTTTTTGGATTGTAATATTATAATCCTATATTTGGTCAACCAATTTGGTCAACCAGTTTGGTTTACCAAGTTAGTTGATCCATTAAATACACATCTATTGAGTACCTAATTTGTTTGTTATTAGGTATTTAACTTTTAAAACAATATACAAACACTAATCTAAAATAATTTAAATACTTAATTATGAATTTTAAACTTAAGTCATTTTTTATTGCGATTCTTCTATGTAGCCTAAGCGGCTTTGCACAGGAAGCAACAATAAAAGGAACTGTTACCTCAAAATCAGATGGAGAGCCTATATTAGGGGTGAACATTGTTGTTCAAGGATCTCAGGTAGGTACATCAACAGATTTTGATGGAAACTATCAAATCAAAGTAAACAAAGGAGATGTAATCCAATTTTCTTATTTAGGTTTTGCGTCACAAAGTGTTACCTATTCAAACCAAACAACCATTGATGTTCAATTAGTTGAAGATGACAACACGCTAGACGAGATTGTTGTTGTTGGTTATGGTACTCAGAAAAAATCTCACTTAACAGGTGCGATTTCGAAAGTGAAAAATGAAAAATTAGACCAAATGGGTATTGCCAGAGTTGATGATGCTTTAGTAGGTCAAGTTTCAGGGGTAAACATTCAAGCTACCGAGGGTGAAGCAGGTTCTGCTCCTACCATTCGAATTAGAGGTACGGGTTCTATCAACGGTAACTCGGGTCCTTTAGTAGTTGTAGATGGAGTGGTTGTTGATGAAGATTTCTTAGGATCTTTAAACATGAATAACATTGAATCTTTTGAAGTTTTAAAAGATGCTGCATCGGGAGCTATCTATGGTGCAAGAGCTGGTAACGGGGTTATTATGATTACAACCAAAGCTGGTAAAAGTGGCGACATGAAACTTAGCTACAGCATGATTACAGGTTTTAAAACAGCAAGACAAAGTGATGCTTACTATACTTCTATGGCAGAAGCTGCAGCAAGCGAACTAGCTGCTACAGGTGTGCTTTCAGACAAAACAAGAGTGAAGCAGTTAATTGGTGTAGACAACAACTGGCAAGACATTATATTTGACGGAGGTATGTATACCGATCACTCTTTACGAGCTAGTGGAGGTACCGACAAAGCGACTTTCAATGTTGCATTGAATTATTTAGACGATGAAGGTGTTTTATTAACCGATAACTTCACCAGAACTGCAGTAAGTGCAAAGTTCAACTATAAATTCAATAAAAGATTAACAGTAGGAATTAAAGCGAATCCTTCATTTACAGTGAAGCGAAGATTTGATGGTTCTACACATGATATCTTAAGACAACCTTCTTGGTTACCATTGTATTTAGATGAGAATACCATTCAGTTTGTTAACCGTTTCAGAGATAATGGGAAATATGCAAATGCACAAGTAGGTGATTATGCAATCCAACGTATGTTTGATGACTATGATTTAGTTGCAGGTCAGCCAAGTACTGGAAGTGGAACCGATATTAGTAATACATCGAACACCAACCCTGGTGCTAAGGTTTTGGAACGTAATCGTTATGAATACAGAAACAAATTCTTAGGAAGTGTGTATGGGAAATACAAAATCACTGACGATTTAAAGTATACTACTACAGGATCTGTAAATTACCAATACACAAGAGGATCTCGTTATCAAGGTGTTTTGTCTAACAGAAACGGAGCTTCTGCTTCTAGATTGGACAGTACAGTAACCAAAACAACAAGATACACGTTAGACAATACCTTAGCGTATACAAAAGAAATTAACGATCACGAAATCAATGCAGTAGTAGGTACTTCTTTGGAACAAAGAAGAAGAACTTTCGAAAGTATGCAGGGATCTGTATTTGCAGATGATAGTAACCAAACACTTGGTGCTGCAGAATCAATTACAGACACCAATGAATACAAATGGGAAAGAACTTTATTGTCTTTCTTTGGTAGATTAAACTATGCGTACTCAGACAAGTACTTAGCATCTGCAAGTGTACGTAGAGACGGTAGTTCTGTTTTTGGACCAAATACTAAATATGGAAATTTCCTTGCATTCTCATTAGGTTGGAATATTTCTAGAGAAGATTTCTTAATTGACAATGATCTTGTGAACAACTTGAAATTTAGAGTAAGTTATGGTGTGACTGGGAACAATGACTTTAGAACTGGAAACCCTTTAGTGGATAACTATCCATATTTAGCAGTTTTAGACGATACAACAACAGGAGTTAGTAATGGAACCCCTTCTTTAGTGGTGAATCCTTTGAACATTCCAAACCCAGATCTTTCTTGGGAACGTCAAATAGAATTCAATCCAGGTTTAGATTTTGCTTTGTTTAGTAACAAAGTTTCAGGATCTGTAGATTACTACTCAAGAACAAGTGATCAATTATTATTATACAACCCAATTTCATCAACAACTGGTTTCTCAAATGCTTTGGTAAACTTAGGAAAAGTGAAGAACAGTGGTTTTGAAGTTGAAGTGCGTACCAAAAACATTTCAGCAGAAAACTTTAGATGGTCTACGACCTTCTTAGGATCTAAAAACAAAAATGAATTGTTAAATTTTGCGGATTCAAATGGACAAATTCAAAGTGTAGATTCAAAAAGAGCTGCTGAGTGGATCAATATGGAAGGTAGCCCAATTTCTTCTTTCTATGGTTGGGTAGTTGATACTGAAATTCCATTAGAATACATCAAAAACCCTTACCACCCAATCGGAGCATCTGCGCAAGATGTATATGTAAAAGATTTAAACGGTGATGGTTTAATTGATGATGATGACAAAACCATCTTAGGTAGTCCTTATCCAGATTTTGTTTGGAGTGTAAGTAATGATTTTAAATTTGGAGATTTTGACTTTAGTTTCATGTTCCAAGGGAGTCATGGTGCAGAAGTACGTAACATGGGAGATCAATACATTTTTAATCACTTTAACAGTGCCCAAGATTTTGATCCAGCAACAACGCCAAATCAAGAATTTATCAAGGCAAAAATCTTTACAAACAGTATTGTACAAGATGCTTCTTACATAGCATTAAGAAATGTGAATTTTGGATACAACCTTCCAGAAAACTTAGTTTCAAAATTGAAGATGTCTAGTGCGAGAGTTTATTTCTCAGGTCAAAACCTATTGTATTTAACAGCAAGTGACTATACTGGTTTTAACCCAGAATCAATAAACAACACAAGCGCTACTACGTATGGATACCAAAGAGCAGGTTCTCCAGTATTTAGTACCATGTCTTTAGGTGTAAACGTACAGTTTTAAGGATTAAATAATTTAAAATGAAAAGTATTATGAAACAAATAAATTTATTACTAATTGCTGTTTTTGCCTTGAGCTTTGCTTCATGTGAGGACACTTTCTTAGCCCCAGAATTAGAGACTGGGATCAACGCCGAGAATTATTACACGACAGATTCTGAAATTCAAGCTGGTATTTTAAATATCTACGATGGAATTCAAGGAGTCAATGCCTTAAAAATCACAAACAACAACCTAAATCATGGTGTTCAGGTTGAGTTCTACCTCACTGAAATGAGAAGTGATAACACAGAAACAAAGAGTAATGAAGGAGAAGCTGCTCAATTTGAGTCGTTTACCATAGAGTCTACCAACGGTATCGTTGCAGATTATTACAGAAGTTACTACAATGTTATCTTTAGAGCGAATTTAGTTTTAGACAAATTAGAATCGGCATCTCCAGAGAAAAAAGCAGCCTTTGCTGCAGAAGCAAAGTTTTTAAGAGCCTATGCGTATTTTAACTTAGTACGTCTTTTTGGAGACGTTCCTTTAGTAGCGGGATTGATTTCTCCATTAGATACAGAAACGGCTTTTACAAGAGTTTCTTCTTCCTTGGTGTATGACTTAATTGTATCTGATTTACAAGATGCGGTTGCCAACTTAAGCGATGGTGGTGCAAACGACCAAGCGAGTAAAGCGGCTGCAGAAGGAATCTTAGCGAAAGTATATTTAACATTAGGACGTTATAGTGAAGCTCAAACTTTATTAGAAAGTATTATGAGCCCATCAAGAGGATTCTCTTTAGAGAACGATTTTAAAGATGTTTTTTACAACGAAGGAAACAACGAAGTTCTTTTTGCCATTGGATATGTACCAAGTTCAAACGATGACAGCCAAAACTTTTCTGCAGAATGGTTAAACGCTGTAGGAAGAACTAGTGGTGTAAACTATGTTTCGATGGATGCAAAAGCATTTTTAGATACGCATGGAGGAAATAGAACCGCATTGTCCTACAGAGAAGATGCAGCTCAAGCTGGAAAGTATCAAGTAGTGAAGTATTTACCAAATGGAGATGCTGCGCTAGGAATTCCAGTAACTTCTTCAGATCCAACATCTGCAGGGAATGACTGGGTAGTATTAAGATACTCGGATGTTTTATTAATGCACGTAGAAGCGATTATGGCAGGTGGTGCAAGTACCACAAGTTCAAATGCAATTGCTTCTTTCCAAGCAGTAAGAAATAGAGCTGGTTTAACGGATGCTGTTACAAGTATTTCTAAACAAGAATTGGCAGATGAAAGAAGAGCAGAATTGGCTTTTGAAAATCACAGATTTTTTGACCTAGTTCGTTTAGGATTGGCACAAGATGTGCTTTCTGCATTTTCTGCTGCTAACGGTTTAGGATATTCTACAACGGATCTTTTATTGCCAATTCCTCAAGTAGAAATTGGGTTAAGTAATGGTTTATTATCTCAAAATCCTGGTTACTAATCAATTTAATAGTTAATATTATGAAACAAATAACAAACACAATAAAATCAAATATTTTTAATTTAAAAATGTTGAGCCTTGTCGCTTTGGCTGGATTTATGTTCTCTTGTGAAGACAATGTGCTTCCAGAAGCAAATTCAATTGAAGATTTAACGCCACCTTCAGCTATGTTTTCCGCTACGGAAAGTAATGGAGATTGGCAAACCTATGATTTTTCAAATCAATCTGTAAGTTCAACAACTTATGCTTGGACTTTTGGAGATGGAAATACATCTACTGCAAAAGAGCCTTCTAACACCTATGCAGCAGAAGGAATTTATACAGTAACCTTAACTTCTTCAGATGCTAATGGATTGACAAGTACTTTTTCAAGTGATGTTGAAGTCGTTGAGCCTTTAGTACCTGTAATTTTACTTCCAGAAATCTTAGAAGCAAGTTTTGAAGACGGAATGTTAGATGGTGGTTCTGGAGATGGACGAGACTCTTGGAGAAATAGTGATTTAGGTGGGGTAATTCAAATTACTTCAAGCCCTACAAACACAGGTTCACAAGCGGCTAAATTTCCTTCAGCAGGAGATCGTATTGCTTACCAAGAATTGGAAGTTTCACCAAACCAAGATTACGTATTAGAGTACTGGTATACCATGAAAACATCTGGAACAGGTCATATGACAATTTCTGTTTTAGCAGGTGATTCCTTTACCGATACTTCTGCAGCAGTAGCCGCCACAATTGCAACCTTTGAAGGTACAGACCAAACTAGTTCTAACGACTATGTAAAAGTTGAATTGCCTTTCAATTCAGGAAACAATACAATGGTTTCTATCTACATGTTCAATGCAGGTGTTGAAAGTAGAGTAGATGATGTTTCTCTAAGATTGCCTTAATTAGTATTTAATGTTAAACAATGTAAAAGTTTCTTTTACATTGTTTAACTTTTATTAGATTTGCTAATTAATTCGCTAAGATTTAATATACTAGAAGAAACTTGCTTATGAAACTCGAAATCCTTACCAAACCTGAGAACTCTAACGTTCAAAAAAAAATTATTTCAAAGATTAGAGACCTAATTAATTTGAAAAATTTAGAACCAGGAGACAAATTGCCTTCCGAAAGAATGTTATCAGAGAAGTTTGAGGTTTCAAGAAGTAGTGTTCGAGAAGCTATCCAGAAATTAGAATTTTATGGCCTTTTAAATTCCATTCCACAAAGTGGAACATTTGTTGCCAATATTGGTGTTATTGCCATGAATGGTATGATCGAAGACATTCTTCGATTGGAGGATCCAGATTTTAAATCCTTGGTAGAAACAAGAATTCTATTAGAGTTAAAAACCGCAAGATTGGCCGCTTTAAGAAGAACCGACAAAGATTTAGTAGAACTAAAAGCAGCGTTAGAAGCTTACGAAGAGAAAGTATTAAACGGCAAAGATGCCGTACAAGAAGACTTATTATTTCATTTAGCAATTGCGAAGGCGAGTGGAAATAGTTCCATGAATAACTTCATGCTCATTATTATTCCAGAAATCATTACCAACTTCGAGAAATATCATGTTTGTGATAAAGGGTTGTCACATGAAGGAATCAAAGAGCACAAAGCCATTTTTAAAGCTATCGAAAAGGGAGATCCCAAATTAGCCAAGCAAAAAATGAAAGAACACTTCAAAGTATTATATCAATATTGTTATAATCTGAAGTAAAAACAAAAATTCAATAATGAAATTAAAAGGATTAAGATGGTGGGTTGTAGGCCTTGTAGCTATAGCAGCAGTTATTAACTACATAGACAGACAAGCCTTTGGAGCCTTATGGCCCGATATTGCCAAAGAATTGTTTCCTGAAATGGATGAAGATGGTCACAAAGCAATTTATGGTACCATCTCTACAGTATTTATATTATCCTATGCAGGAGGGCAAGCCCTCTTTGGGAAAATCTTTGATTGGATTGGCACTAGAATTGGATTTGCAATTTCCATTGGTGTTTGGTCTATCGCAACCATGTTGCATGCATTTGCACAAGGACTATTAAGTTTTTCAATCTTTAGATCTCTACTAGG
>NZ_JBDNAI010000028.1:0-2552 GCF_039768515.1 Wenyingzhuangia sp. | reverse complement strand
TCACCTTTAACAAAATTAAATTTATCTTCTTTATTCTTTTTATTTAGTGGAAGCCATCCTCCAGTAGCAACTTCAATTAACTCACTGACTTCCCCTCCATTTTCAAATGAATCTTTGGCATTTACTTCATGAGCATTTGAATAAATAGTTCTTAACATAAAATTTCTTGTAATGGGATGATCTCCATAGATAGTTGAAAAAGTAATATTCTCATCTCCCCCATATTCTTCAGATAGGGGATCTATTACAGATTCTTCTGAAACTTTTAAGCTGAGATAATTTGCCAGCTCATCAAGACCTTTAAAATCATTTTCATCAAGAAGCCAAAGTAAATTTCCACCTTGTTCAATATAATTTAATATTTTTTTCGCTTCAATATTGCCAACATTGACCTGGGGGCTTGCTATAATTAACATTGCGCCTTCTTTCGGTACTTCACTTAAGGCTGTCAAGTCAGGATTGGACAGTTTGAGTCCTTTATTTCGGAGTTGATCTCCAAATCCACCAAGATCATTTGTTTTTTTACCAATTAAGTTTTTTTCGCCATGCCCATCTAAATAAAGAATTGGTTTTTGATTTGTTCGAGAGAGTCTAACAAGAAGATTTGTAAATTCTTGCTCTGCGAAAGGTGGGGATATATGTTCAGTTCGTTTGTTGTATTCAACCACAACCTCACCATCGTTTCTTATGCCAAGTTCTTGTAATAATTTTGGCTCTTCAATCGGATTAATAAATTTTATATTTATATCCGATTTGGCTCTTTGGTATTTTGCAAAAAAATCTACGATACTTTTTCTAAAATTTTCACTGCCATCATCATTAGATGCAAATATTGTAAGTTGTATTGGATCAGGCATGCTTTCAACAACTTCAATACTTCCTTTTGTTAAAACACTTCTGTTTGCTTGCGTAACATCTTTGACATAAACAAATTGTTTAGCAATGACGCCTATGACAAAAACTAACGATAAAAATAAAATTAGAAAGAAACTATTTTGCAGAGAGTATTGAAACCGTAATTTTTTATTTGTCTTCAATTTATATCATCCTCTCAATCTATCAGAATCAAGCCTTCTAACAGTTAATGTTAAGAAGGTAACAATGAAAAGCAAATAGTAAATAATATCTGAACTGTCGAACACCCCTCTTGTGAATGATTGGTAATGTTTTGTCATAGAAATATAGTTAAACCAATGACTAGGGTCACTTGCGAAATAACTACCTAAACCAACCATGGAAACAAGGGCAATAAATGTTGTGATTGCAGCAATGATCGGTTGATTTGTTAAGCTTGAAAAAAAGATTCCTAGTGCAGTAAAGCTCGCAACTAATAATATAAATCCAAAAGAATTTCCTATTAAATAACCAAAATCTATGTCAGCCCAAATATTTAAAGTTGAAAGCATAATAAAGATATATATAACTAAAATGCTTAAAAACACCACTAGCCCTAAAAATTTCCCTATAACTATCTCAGATAGCGAGATAGGAGCGCTTAATAAAAAAGGCATGGTTTGGCTTTTTCTTTCTTCACTAATCAATCTCATTGTTAACATCGGTGTAGTTACTGACAGAAGAAAAAGTGCTGTACTATAAATTTTGGATCCTACAAAGATTGTTACACCCACTCTTTCTGCAGGTCTAACAGCGCCAGACATAACCTCAAAATAACTATTCACGCCTTGCAAATAAAGAGTTCCAAATCCAAACATTAAAATAGACAAAATTATCCAACCCATTGGGGAAGCAAATAAACTTTTTAATTCTTTTCTAGCGACATTGATTATCATTGTGGTCTCACTTTTAACTTGTTTGCGTCAAGTTGACAAAGGTTTCTTCTAGGCTAGTTATATCCATATTGATATGGTAAAGCCCCCAACCCTCTTTTACTGACAAACTCACTATTTCCTCTGCTGGTAGGTATTTCTCTTTGAAATGAAGTCTAAACATCCCGTTTTCAACTTTCTCAATCTTATCAATTCCCTTTATTTTTTTAAGTTTACTCATGGGAGGTGCTTTTGATAATCCAACTAAAAGTTTATTACCTTTTCTTTGGGCTTTTAGATCTTCTATAGAACCATGAAATACCAACTGGCCGTTATCAATAATTTGTACACGGTCGCATACCATTTCAACTTCAGGAAGAATGTGAGTAGATATAATCACACTATGTTGCTTACCTATATCTCTGATTAATTTTCTAATTTCTCTAATTTGAATTGGATCTAATCCAACAGTGGGCTCATCGAGTATTACAATTTCAGGGTTATGAATAATGGCTTGAGCTATACCAACTCTCTGTTGATACCCATTGGACAAATTTTCTATCAATCTTTTACTCATGTGCGATAACCCACATCTTTGTTTTGCTGCCTCAAGCGCTTTTTTAATTTTTGAAGAAGGTACTTTATGAAATCTTGCAGCAATTGTTAAATATTCATTAACTGTAAGCTCCTTATATAAGGGCCTCATCTCTGGAAGGTAGCCAATTAACGCTTTTGCTTTTTTTGGTTCCGAAATAATATCAATGCCACATATTTTCACATCACCAT
>NZ_JBDNAI010000135.1:0-10085 GCF_039768515.1 Wenyingzhuangia sp. | reverse complement strand
CTTCTATCGACTTTGCCTAGGTGGCGGAATTGGTAGACGCGCTGGATTCAAAATCCAGTTTCTTCGGAAGTGCGGGTTCGATTCCCGCCCTAGGTACAAAAGGGTTTTTGCAGATTTGCAAAAACCCTTTTTATTTTGGTCATCATATGTTTTGGAAAGTTTGTCTTTTTTCAATAATATTTAGGGTCAAAACAAACACTCGGCATATTTTTGTGGTTAGAAAAATTGGAGTTAATATTGTGAAAGTGTTTATAAGAAAATCGGTTTTGATTTTACAGAGGCTAAAATTGATCCACGCAAATGAAAGTTAAGTAGGATGGCATTTGCTTTTTTTATGGTAAAGTAATTTGAATGTATCCAGTATAAAACAGCATTGAATATTGTATAAAATTAATAAGCGAGAACAGAACGGACTGAGTTATATTGATATCGTAGCGGAAAGAAATATTTCTGCCGCCACCATATGTTTGAACTGGGGAGCTGCGTTACAAATGTTGACTTTAGAAAGTCTACCTGTCATAGAAGACCTCCATCCATTAGCCTATGAGGATACTTACGCTTCATCTCTACTCTTTCCTTTCGTCAACAGAATTAAAGACGGAGAATACACCTATAAAGGTCTAGGTTATAAATTTGAATGTAACGAAATTGAGAATCATAATGCCTTACATGGGTTGGTGTTTGACAAAACATTTGCTTGTGTCAATTCCGATCTTTCCAACGATCAGGCTTCTGTTACTCTTTCTTATTCACCTACTTCTATAATCAACGCATTTCCTTATCTTTTTGCTCTAGAAGTAACTTATGTTTTGACGCCGAACAGTCTTGAAGTCAAAGTAAAGGTGGAAAATGTAGATACTCAAACATTTCCTTTTACTTTGGGTTGGCACCCTTACTTTTTGAGTGATGATTTGTACAATAGTCGATTAGAGTTTAAGGCAACAAATGAGTATCAGTTTGATGAAAGAATGATTACAAAAGGACACATAAGAAGTCAATTAGAAATGCCTTTTGAAATTAATGACAAAATGTTAGATCATTGTTATGCTCTATCAGATAGTAGTGTTTTATTTGAGACCCCTAAATATAAAATGACCCTAAGTACTTCGGGTCAAGATAATTATTTTCAAATCTATACACCTCCCAAAAAAAACACAATTGCATTAGAACCAGTCACGGGGGTTTCAGACAGTTTCAACAATAAAATAGGATTGAGAGAACTCAAACCAAAAGAGAATTACACCATAAATTGGCGCGTGAGTTTAAATAAGAAATAGATGAACAAGCACAGCTATGGATGCCAAATGGATTCATAAAGAAATAAGAATATTTTCTGAAAACTTTTCTTAAAAACCAGTATTGACTTGTTCGCCAGGTAGAATTAACATCATCAGAGAATATACAGATTACCATGCAGGTTTTGTTTTTCTTGTAGCGATGCGTGACCACTGATCAACTATCTACAATGATTGCCTTAGATAGGAGCGAAACTTGGAGGTTCTCAAGCCCGAAGTTTGTCAGATGGTCAAGTTTCTTAAGAGAGACTGTAAGGGTTTAGTTCGATGTCAATTTAAGATCAATACCATGTACTACTTGCGAAAACCTTTTCTTTGTTTATTTGTCATTTGTTAAGAGTTAATTGATGCATCTCACTATATTTGTTACCAGAATTATAATTCAACGACAATGAACAAAAAAGTTATCTTAATGATTCTTGATGGATGGGGAGTTACTCAGGATCCAAAAGTATCTGCAGTTTTTAATGCAAACACGTCTTATATTGATTCTTTATATCACAAATATCCAAATGCTACTTTACGTACAGATGGAGAATATGTAGGTTTACCTGATGGGCAAATGGGAAATTCTGAAGTTGGACACATGAACTTAGGTGCTGGTAGAATTGTTTATCAGAACTTAACTAAGATTAATATGGCGGTTAGAGATAAAACTTTGGGTCAAGAAAAAGTTTTAATTGACACCTATAAGTATGCAAAAGAAAACAATAAAAAAGTACACCTATTAGGGTTGGTTTCCAATGGAGGAATACATGCACACATAGATCATATCAAAGGATTGCTAGATGTAGCCAAAGAGAATGAAGTAGAAAATTTGTTTTTACATGCGTTTACCGATGGGCGAGATACTGATCCGAAATCTGGAGTTTCTTTCATCAATGAAATAGAACAATATATGGCATCCACTACCGGTGAATTGGCTTCTATGACAGGTCGTTATTTTGCTATGGATAGAGATAATCGTTGGGAGCGAGTTGCCAAGGCTTATCATGCAGTAGTCAATGCAAAAGGAGTGATGTCTCAAGATGCGACTGCGTCATTACAGGATAATTATGCTGCCGGAATTACGGATGAGTTTTTAGAACCCGTAATCATGACCAATGCTGATGGAACTCCAAAGGCAAAAATTGAGAAAGGAGATGTGGTATTGTTTTTTAATTACAGAACTGATAGAGGTAGAGAGTTAACCAATATGTTATCTCAAAATGACTTCGAGGATCATCAAACTAAAAAATTAGATTTGTATTACACAACAATTACCTTGTATGATGAGACCTTTAAAGGAATCAATGTTATCTATAACAACGATAACATTAAAAACACGATAGGAGAAGTACTGTCTAATGCTGGAAAAAAACAAATTCGAATTGCAGAAACAGAAAAATATCCTCACGTGACTTTCTTTTTCTCTGGAGGTCAAGAAGATCCATTTGAGGGAGAATCTCGGATATTAAGAAACTCACCAAAAGTAGCGACGTATGATTTAAAACCGGAAATGAGTGCTTATGAATTAAAAGATGCACTTTGTGAAGATTTAAAGATAGGTGAAGCTGATTTTGTGTGTTTGAATTTTGCCAATGGTGATATGGTAGGACATACGGGAATTATGGATGCTGCTATTAAAGCTTGTGAGGCTGTAGATGATTGTGCAAAAGCAGTGATTGAAACAGGTTTAGAGAACGGCTATTCTACCTTGGTCATTGCAGATCACGGTAATTGTGAAGTGATGATGAATCCTGATGGGTCACCAAATACGGCACATACTACGAACCCAGTTCCAATGATATTGATAGATGAAAGCATCAAGGAAATTAAAGATGGTGTGTTGGGAGATGTAGCACCAACAATTTTAAAGATGATTGGTGTTGCTCAACCAGAAGACATGACAAGATTTCCTCTAGTTTAAGATTGTTAAAGATTTTTTAAATAAAGCCCAATAGTTTATCTGTTGGGTTTTTACATTAAAAGGGTAAAAGTTAGAATAGAAGATCAATCAAGTCCTCAATTTTAGAAGTTTTAACAATCTCAATATGACTTTCTTTTTGGGAGACTTTACAGAATTTAGAAACAAATATTTTTTCAAAACCTAGTTTTTCGGCTTCACTAATTCTCTGTTCTACTTTGTTGATAGGTCTTATTTCTCCTGCCAAACCTACTTCGGCAGCAAAAGCATAGTTTTGAGGAATGGGCTCGTCTTCGTTGCTCGATAAAACGGCAACAATAACAGCCAAATCAATAGCAGGGTCGTCTACAGAAATCCCACCAGTAATGTTTAAAAAAACATCTTTTGCTCCCAGTCTAAAACCAGCTCTTTTTTCCAAGACAGCCAAAATCATGTTTAGGCGTTTAAGATGATAGCCAGTTGCGGAGCGCTGAGGAGTTCCATAAACAGCAGTGCTTACCAACGCTTGGACTTCAATCATCAAGGGTCTCATTCCTTCTAGAGTGGCGGCAATAGCAGTACCACTCAAATCACCCTCTTTTTTTGAGATCAAAATTTCTGATGGATTTTTTACTTCTCGCAAACCACCACTTCGCATTTCAAATATACCCAACTCCTGTGTGGAACCGAATCTGTTTTTTAAAGCTCTTAGAATTCTATAAGAGTGATTTCTATCTCCTTCAAATTGCAAAACGACATCTACCATGTGTTCTAAGATTTTAGGACCAGCAATGCTTCCCTCTTTGTTGATATGACCAATCACTAAGACAGGGATACCGGTCTCTTTGGCAAATTTTATCAATTCGGTTGTCGTTTCTTTGATCTGACTAATTGATCCAGCTGAGCTCTCTACATAGTCTGTGTGTAAGGTTTGAATAGAATCGATAACCATTATTTCGGGTTCTTCTATTTGTATAGACTTAAATATTTTTTGGGTGTTGGTCTCAGTTAAGATCAAACAATCTTCATTCAAGTTTTGAACCCGTTCAGCTCTTAATTTAATTTGTGTTTGACTTTCTTCTCCAGACACATACAAAACTTTGTGTTTCATGCTCAGAGCAACTTGGAGCATAAGTGTAGATTTTCCAATTCCTGGCTCTCCACCCAATAAAATAATTGAACCCGGAACAATTCCACCTCCCAAGACATTGTTAAGTTCAGTGCTGACAGCATTGTATCTGATTTGATCTTGAATTTCTATATCCTTTACTTTGAGTGCAGTATTTGCTTTTCGAGGAGATTTGTCTATTTTCCAGTCTGATTTTTCTTCTTTGGTAATAATTTCCTCTACAATTGTGTTCCATTCTTTACAAGTACTACACTGTCCCATCCATTTCGCATGTTGGGCGCCACAATTCTGACAGAAATATGTTGTTTTAGTTTTTGCCATGATGAAACGTTTTAAAATGGGCCATTGCCGTAAATGTAATAAAAATCAAAGATTATTAGGATTGATGACTTGTATTGTTTAGAATAGGTAATAATAAAAATGAGAGCCCACCAAAAACTATGATTAAAATGGTTTGTGAGGTCCATGCAATCCATCCAAAGCTAGCGCCAACAGTTTCAGGTATGGCGTAGAGCAGTAAGGCTTGCTGTATAACAAAAGGATACGCACCGATACCTCCACTTGTGGTGGCAAAGCTGAAAGTTCCCATGATAAAGCAGATGAGAATGGCGTCTAATCCCAAGTGACTTGTTTCTGGAAAAGCAAACACCACTACGTATAACATCAATACATAAAGTGTCCAGATTGAAAACGTATAGAAAAGATAGCTCCATTTTTTTTCCATACTATAAATAGTTTTTACGCCCTCTACCAACCCTAATAAAAAGGTTCTTACTTTCATGAAAACAGGGTATTTTGATTTCTGAATTGAAATAAATAGTAAGTAGAATCCTGTAGGAAACACGAGTACAACAAAACCGATTAAAATAGGATTGTGTGGGATTTTAGCTATGATTATGTTTTTGATCAAATCATACTGAGCAAAAAAAGCAAGTGCAATTAAAAAAAAGTAGACCAACATATCTGCTAATCTTTCGGCAACAATAGTTCCAAATGTTTTGTCAAAAGGAATCCCTTCATATTGATTTATAATAGCTGCGCGGCTAAATTCTCCTGCTCTGGGGATTCCTAAGTTGACCAAATAAGCGACAAAAACAGCCATGATGTTGTTTTTTAATTTGGTTTGATATCCTAAAGGGTTTAACATAAATTTCCAACGATACGCTCTGCAAAGATGACTTAAGAAAGCTAAGCACAAAGAGCATCCAATCCACCAGTAATTGGCGTTGTAGAAGGAGTTCTGGATTTCATTTAATTCTTCTGTAGTGAATTTTGAAAGTGACAACCAAATTAAAAAAGCACCCAGTAAAAGGGGTAATATTGTTTTTAGTTTTTTTTTGGTGTTCTGTTTCAAGATTAGGTAAGTGTATTGGTGTTTTCGTCAGGAAATACAATAGCCGGACTAAATTGCTTTGCTTCTTCAAATCCCATAAGTCCGTAGGAAATAATAATGATAATATCACCTGGAGCAACACGTCTTGCTGCAGGTCCGTTTAACGTGATTTCACCACTATTTCTTTCTCCAGGAATGATATATGTCTCTAGGCGTTCACCGTTGTTGATGTTTACGATGGACACTTTTTCACCTTCAATCATGTTGGCTGCTTCCATCAAAGCTTTATCAATAGTGATGCTACCAATATAATTTAAATCAGCTCCGGTAACTTTTACTCTGTGTATTTTGGATTTTACTACTTCAATTTGCATGCGGTAAAAATAATTATTTATATCTGAATTTAGGGTAAAACTTTTCTGTTTTTACCCTAAAGAGCGATATTATCTATCAGTCTTGTTTCTCCTGCAAATACCGCAATAAATGCTCGATATTGCTCTTTTGGAAGAAAACAACTAGTCTTCTTGAGGTTCTTTTCTTTTGCGATTGTAAAATATTCTAAAACTAAGTGTGGGTGGTTTTTAAATTGGTTTTCTACCCAGTGGTTAATTTCTTGAGGACTACTATGTCCTTCTTTCATTTCTCTTGCAACGGCAATAGTTTTGTAAATGAAGGGAGCACTTTTTCTTTGCTCTATGGTTAGGCGTCTATTTCTAGAACTACCCGCTAACCCGTCTTCTTCTCTGTGTATTGGGCAGCCAACAATGTTTACGGGTTGTTTAGTAATGTTTACTAATGTTTTGATGATTTGTAATTGCTGGAAATCTTTCTCACCAAAAAAAGCGCTATTTGGTTGAATCACCTCAAAAAGTTTCTTGACTATAGTTCCAACTCCATTAAAGTGATTGTCTCTATATTTACCTTCCATTTCTTTGTCAAGTTCTTCAAAGTCAAACATTTCGGCAGCTTCTTCTTTGGAGTACATTTCTTCGGAAGTTGGAGTAAAGACTAAGTCACAATCTATTCTTTTTAATTTTTCAAGATCTTCCTCTAGCGTTCTAGGGTATTTTTTAAGATCCTCAGCATTGTCAAATTGGGTAGGGTTTACAAAAATACTGACCACAACAATATCATGGTCTTTTTTTGCTTTCTCAATAAGAGACAAGTGCCCTTTATGCAAAGCACCCATTGTGGGTACTAATCCTATGGTAAAGCCTCTGGACTTGAGGTTTCTAAGATGAGAACTAGCTAATTCTTTAGTAGAGAAGACTTTCATTCGTTACAATTGCTTTTAGGCGAATGCAAACTTAGTATAAATACCAATATGTTAGGTATTTTTTCGTATTTTTGCAAAATTATATTCAATAATTGAAAGATTTATGAAGAACAAGAGAGTATTGTATGTTTCGAGTGAGGTAACACCTTATACACCCTTAACAGAAATGTCAGAAATGTCTTTCGAGTCAGCTAAAAAAGCCCATCACAAGGGGGTTCAGACAAGAATTTTTATGCCAAGGTTTGGTTTGATTAATGAAAGGAGACACCAATTACATGAGGTCATTAGACTTTCAGGTATGAATTTAATTGTGAATGATATTGATATGCCTTTGATTATAAAGGTTGCTTCTATTCCTAAAGAAAGAATGCAAGTTTATTTCATTGACAATGAAGAATATTTTAAGAGGAAAGCCACCTTCCTAGATGAAGATGATAATCTTTTTCCTGACAATGATGAAAGAGCTATCTTTTTCGCAAAAGGGGTAGTTGAGACAGTAAAGAAATTAAACTGGGCGCCAGATATTATTCACGTTCATGGTTGGATGGCATGTTTATTGCCACTCTACTTGAAGGAGTATTATAAAGACGATGCTTTGTTTGCAAATACCAAAATTGTTGTTTCTGTTTATGACAATGAATTTGAAGGCGCCCTTGACAAAGGTCTTGCTGAAAAAATTCGTTTTGATGAAATTTCTGAGGAAAAAGCAAAGAGCTTAGAAAATCCAACGTTCTCAAATCTTCTCAAAAGTGCCATTGATCATTCAGATGCGGTGATTAAAGCAAGTAAATTTGTGAGTGATGATCTTGAAGATTACCTGGAAGATCTTGAGAAACCATTCTTAGATTACCAAACAGAGGATACCTTTGCTGAAGCATATTTAGAATTTTATTCTGAAAAAGTTTTAAACTAAAAGCTATATATGAGATTTTTGAACAAAGAATATTACAAAACCATAACAGTTCTGGCTACTATGGTTTTTTTTATGAGTTGTACAAATGAAATTGTAACCACAACAAGTGGGTTGGTTTACAATGATAATTTTGTTATTGATACAGTATATGTTGACCCTGTATTAGAGACAGTTGAAATAGATACGGTAAGAACAAGTTCTTTATCTACTTATCTCTTAGGAACATTTACAGACCCAAAACTTGGGGCTTTAGAAGCTTCCATAGTAAGTCAATTGGTGTCGGAAAACTATCCTGTAAATAGAACTTCAAACGACACCTTAAATGCCATAACAGTATCAAGTGAGGTCAATGCAGTATTAGAGTTTCCGTTGTCCTTTGTTCCAAATCTTGAGGTAACAGATGAATTTACAATAGACAATATAGTCGGAGATATTTCTTCTTCTATTGATATAACTGTATCCACCTTCACAACTTATTTAGAACAAAGAAATGAAGATGCTAAAACCAGGGTATATTACTCAAATGGTAAAAATAATGCAGGAACCAAAGAAGATTTAGGAGAGGAAACAATTCTAGGATCCACAAATTATACGGTTAAGTCTTCTTATACGACTGCAGATAGTTTAGAGTATTCTTTGAAAATTAATTTGGATAGTGATTATTTTGAGGACAGATTAAATGAGTTAGATACTTTAAGTATAGATAATAGCGAAGATTTTATTGGCTTTTTTAAAGGGTTAAAAATAACTGCAGAAAAAAATGGTTCGGGATTTATGTTGCCTTTAAACCTTTCTGATGCAACGTTAAAAGTTAGTTACGTGAATACAACCACAACCAGTGATACCATCTTGATAAACCCAAAAGAATTAGATTTTAATTTTCAAGGGGCAGTTTATGGTTTGTACGAGCACAATCATTTGAACAGTGAAGCGCTTAACAAAACATATGTTCAAGGGGCTGGAGGTTACGAAACGTCTGTAGACATCTCTCATTTTATCACTGAAAATAGTACAGTTTTTCAAGAAGAAAATTGGATGATCAATCAAGCTAAAATTAAAATATATTTAGACGATATTGACAGTCAAACCCTTAGTGATTTTTATATGTATGGAATCAAAGAGGATGGTTCGTTATTAGCTTTACAAGACTACGAAGAACTAGGTGTCGGTCAAGTCAATGGAGTTCTTACTTATGAAGATACAGAAAATCAAATTCATCCATATATCGAATTTTATGTGACAAATTTTATTAACGAAGTTTTGGCTGATGGTGATATCGTAACGTTAAGAATAAAAGCAAGAGAGCCTTCAGAGCAAACGGGGATTGTTCTTTCTTCTTCTGTGCCGAATGGAGCTTTACTGTTGAATGATAGCGATAAATCACCCAAATTAGAAGTCATTTATTCGAAAATTGAAGAATAATTCTTTTTAAATAAAACAAAAAAAACCCAATTCATGTAGAATTGGGTTTTTTTTGTGGGGATGTTTTTTTTACATCATTCCGGGCATTCCACCACCACCCATAGGAGGCATCGCTGGAGTTTCTTCCGGGATATCTATCAGTGTACAAGCAGTTGTCAAAATCATTCCCGAAACAGAAGCTGCGTTTTCTAAAGCAACACGAGTTACTTTTGTAGGGTCAATGATTCCTGCCGCAAACATTTGAACATATTCTTCGGTTTTAGCATTGTAACCATAATCTCCTGTGCCTTCAATCACTTTGGCAACGACCACAGATCCTTCACCTCCTGCATTGCTTACAATTTGTCTTAGAGGTTCTTCAATGGCTCTGTTTACAATAGCAACACCGGTTTTTTCATCACTATTTTCAGTTTCGATGGTTCCTAAGACAGTTTTTGCTCTTACAAGAGCAACTCCTCCTCCAGCAACAATTCCTTCTTCTACAGCAGCCCTAGTCGCGTGCAAAGCATCATCAACTCTATCTTTTTTCTCTTTCATTTCTACTTCAGAGGCAGCACCAACATATAGTACAGCAACTCCACCGGCTAGTTTAGCCAAACGTTCTTGAAGTTTTTCTTTGTCATAGTCTGAGGTAGTGGTTTCTATCTGAGCTTTAATTTGGTTAACTCTTGCTTGGATAGCATCAGAAGATCCTGCTCCATTTACAATAGTTGTATTGTCTTTATCGATACTGATATTTTCAGCAGTTCCCAAAGCTTCTAATGTTGTGTTTTCTAAAGTTAATCCCATTTCTTCGGAAATCACAGTACCTCCTGTTAAGATAGCAATATCT
>NZ_JBDNAI010000134.1:0-3790 GCF_039768515.1 Wenyingzhuangia sp. | reverse complement strand
TAGATGTAAACGACCTTTCGACTTTGGTCAAACAATTAAAGAATAAAAATGTGTGAAGTATTTCAAGAATATCAACTAAGTCTTTGTTCAGACCCTATTGACAAAACAAGACCTTACTGGGTTTTAAGTACTGGGGTCTCAAATAAAAAGGAAGTGAACAACACAATCACGACTGAAGCATTGAATGTTTATTCTGATGAGGAAGTACTCAGAGAAATCGCTGAAGACAGATGGTTGGAAAATTTAAATTCTACAGCCATATTTGGTTTTACATATGATCCTAAGGCACATGATGTTTTGACATTGTACGAGGGAAAGTTTACCCATCAATTTATTTATTCCTTGGATAGAGATCATCTTGGTTGGAGGGTTTTTGGCAAACATCCTTTTGAACATGATCAACATCTTTTCAAACTTCGAGAACGCCATAAGGGGATAGTTGAAAACAGCATATAATACACCCTTCTTCTTATTGAACTAATTTTTCAATGCGTTGCAAAATGTTTCCTACAGGTTCTAGATGATCAAACCACAAAGTGTTTTCGTCTTTTTTGAACCAAGTCAGTTGTCTTTTGGCAAAGCGTCTTGAGTTCTTTTTGATTTCTGAAACTGAAAATTCAAAATCTATCTTACCTTCTAGGTAACTGAATATTTCTCTATAACCAACAGTATTTAAAGCATTTAGTTGTCTTTGATTATAAAGTGATTGAACTTCTTTTAGTAAGCCTTTCTCTATCATGAGATCCACTCTACGATTGATTCGATCATAAATAATAGCTCTATCGGCCTTCAGTCCAATTTTGATAGGTGTAAAGTTTCTAGGAGATTTGGGTTTGTTTTTAAAAGAACTATAAGTTTGTCCGCTCCCGATACAAACTTCTAAAGCTCTGATGAGACGGTGTGGGTTATCAATAGCAATGTCTTGATAAGTTTCTGGATCTAGTTCTTTTAATTGATGTTGTAAACTAGAAAGCCCTTCTTTTTCTAATCGAGTATTGAGTTCAACTCTCACAGCGGGGTCAACGGTAGGGAAGTAATCCAATCCGTTAATCACTGCATCGACATACAAACCACTTCCACCCACCATAATCACAATATTGTTGGTGACAAAAAGCTCGTTTATTTTGTCAATAGCTTCTCGCTCAAAATGTCCTACACTGTAGTTTTCCTGAATACTTTTGTTTTGAATAAAATAATGCGGAGCTGCAGCCAGTTCTTCAGGTTCTGGTACAGCAGTACCAATAGACATTTCTTTAAAAAATTGTCTAGAATCACAAGAGATGATTGCTGCTTTAAAATGCTGAGCAAGTTTTATGCTCAATGCCGTTTTTCCAATGGCTGTAGGGCCAACAACTGTAATTAGGTAGTTCATTTTTATAAATGTTCTCTACATTGATGGCAAAATTTAGCGGTATCGCTGTGGTTTTGTTCATTGCAATGTTTACAAACTTGTGTGTTGATTTTTTGATTTTTTACTCCGTTGTATTCTGAGGACACAATTCCTGTGGGTACTGCAATAATTCCATAACCCATAATCATCACAAGGGTGGCTAGAAACTGACCTAAGGCAGTAACTGGTGCAATGTCTCCATAGCCTACAGTAGTCATGGTTACAACAACCCAATATACTCCTCTTGGAATACTGGTAAATCCACTTTCTGAATTTCCCTCAATCAGATACATGAGGGTACCCAGTACAATAGAAAGCACAACAACAGCAAAGACAAAAACCCCAATTTTGGCTCTACTCGCTTTGATGGCTTTCATCAAATCATTAGAAGCGCCAATGTATCTTGCTAATTTTAAAATGGTAAAAACCCTCAACAATCTTAGCGCTCTCAAAATCAATAAGGCCTCAGTTTTACCGATAAACAAGCCCAGATACTTGGGTAGTGTAGCAGCCAAATCAATCAATCCGTAAGGACTAAGTATGTATTTTAACGGTTGCTTTACAGTATAAACCCGTAAGCTGTATTCTATGGTAAACAACACGGTAATGATCCATTCCACAGCAGAAAAGTAATCCCCATAAATGAGGTGCAAATGCTCAACACTTTCTAGCATTACCACTAGAACGCTAATCAAAATGAGTACCAATAAAACGACGTCAAATAATTTACCGGCAGGGGTATCTGCCTCGTAAATAATTTCGTGTAATCGTTCTTTTCTGTTTTTTGTAGGGTTCTTACGATTCAAAACGAACGATTTTTTTAAATTTACCTCCTTCTAAATATTTCTTAACTTCCTGTCTGTTGAACAGGTTGTCTTCCATAGGAGAAATGAGGTTTCTAACAATATCTATATGAGTGATTTGGTAGGCCAATTCTACATAGCCATATCCTTTTAAAGCTCCATTTTCTATGAGGAAAATTGATTTTTCTGCGGTTCCTCTACCGTGGTCAATCAACAGTGCGTTTTCGGTATTGAACACAGTCGGTGGTATATTTTTTTTAGCTATGCTATTGTATTTGTACTGATGCTTGACCATGGCTTCATGGCACTTTACGCTAGCAATCAACAGACTTCCTGTTTCTTCATAACTAATGTCATGAATCTTTTTTTGAAGTGATTTTGAACGGTTAGATTTACGCATCAACAATTGGTTGACCCCAGTTCTCATGTTTCTGTTTTTTCCAATATAAATGACCTCTCCCTGTTGATCATGAATATAAAAGACTCCTGTTTTTCTTGGAGATTTGTCTAACAGTTTTTGAAAGTGATTGCTGAGTTTGCTTTTTGTTTTGCCCTCGGCTTTGATGTTGGTTTTGATGATTTCTTTGTCTATATCTTTATTAAGAAGCATCTTAAAAAGTTTTACCGTAGCCACAGCATCTCCGTTGGCCCTGTGTCTTTCGCTCATCGGTATTCCAAGACTTTTACAAAGCTTTCCTAGACTATAAGAATCCTGATCTGGAATTAATTTTCTACTCAATTCTACGGTGCACAAGGTATCTTTTACAAAAGCATAGCCGAGGCGTTTGAATTCATTGCCAAGAATTCTATAATCAAAACTAGCGTTGTGAGCGACCACTACACAACCTTCAGTGATATCAATGATTTTTTTTGCGATTTCATAAAACTTTGGAGCCTTCACCAACATCTTATTGTTGATTCCAGTTAATTGAACCACAAAGGGTTGGATGGGTATTTCAGGGTTGACCAAAGTGATAAATGAGTCTACTACTTTTTTACCATCAAATTTATGAATGGCAATTTCTGTCATGCCTTCTTCATTAAATTTTCCTCCAGTGGTTTCGATGTCTAGGATAGCGTACATGAAATAAATTGACAGTTAATGTTCTGATTTCTTTATGATTTCACAAATATAACATATCCAAGTTGATTGGTGTAAGGTAGAAGAGTACTATTTGGTATTCTAGTTAGATATAGGGTCAAACCTTTGTCTTTTTGAAACCAACTCGTTTGAGAATTATACTTAACTGTGGCAGTTTTAACGGTTTCTTAATTCTCCCTAAACATAAAATATCCTCAACTTTTGGTTGAGGATATTTATTATTGTTTGGTAAAAAATAACATTTTATTCTTTCACAAAACGCCACTGATTTTTTTGTTGGCCTATGTGGGTTTCTAGAACATAAACCCCTGGGGCAAGTGGAGATACGTTGATCACATGTTTTGTTCCTGAACAAGTAGTGGACTGTACTCGTTTTCCTGTGAGGTCATAGACCACATAGTCTAGTTCTTTTGCCGTGTTGTGGTCCAAGTGCAACAGCTCACTTGTTGGGTTTGGGTACAGCATCCCTTTTTGTTTAGAAGATATTTGCAGGGG
>NZ_JBDNAI010000133.1:0-8757 GCF_039768515.1 Wenyingzhuangia sp. | reverse complement strand
TTTCAAGTATTTTTTTGTTTGCTGAATCGCTTTTGCCACACCTCCAGCAAAATCAATATGATTGTCTTTTAACATAATCATGTCATATAAGGCAAATCTATGATTTTCCCCTCCTCCTATTTTTACCGCCCATTTTTCTATGGCACGAATACCCGGAGTGGTTTTTCTAGTATCTAAAACTTTAGCTCTTGTGCCTTTCAACAAATCAACATAGTGTGCTGTTTTTGTTGCAATTGCACTCATACGTTGCATAGCATTCAACACCAACCGCTCGGCTTTGAGGATAGAAAGTGAACTACCTGTCACATAGAGAACAATATCACCCTTTCTTACTTTTTGACCATCATGAATAAGAATATCAACACTAAGGTTCTCGTCAACATATTTAAAAACCTCCAAAGCAAAATCAACACCAGCAATGACTCCAGTATCTTTAACTAATAATTTAGCTTTTCCATCAGCAGTTGAGGGTATACAAGCAAGTGATGAATGATCTCCATCACCCACATCTTCTCTGATAGCATTTGCTATTATTAACTTAATCTCCTTTTCAAACTGAATTTGGTTAATCATTTCATCTTATTTTAAAACAAAGATATACTTCTTTATTTATTATCTACATCCACTTTTGATAAATCTATACTGCGATGGACTTCAGAAAACTAAAATTGTTTACTCCAAACCAAATCAGCACAAATTCCATATGAGAAAGTCGTGACCTTATCCAAGATTGAAACCAAATATCATATGTTCTTAGTACCTTTGCATCAGTAAAGTAAAGAAAATATGAAAATCTCCCTTTTGGCCATTGGAAAAACCGATGATAAAAACCTCATACAACTTATAGAAGACTACCAAGCTAGACTTAAACACTACATCAAATTTAATCTGGATATTATCCCTGACATTAAAAAAATAAAAAACCTTTCTGTAGCACAACAAAAAGAAAAAGAAGGAGAACTGATTCTAAAAAAAATACAGCCAACTGATTTTTTAATTTTATTGGACGAAAAAGGAAAAGAATTTAGATCTGTAGATTTTGCTGATTTTTTACAAAAAAAAATGAATTCTGGAATCAAACAATTGGTTTTTGCTATTGGTGGACCCTATGGTTTCTCTGACAATGTTTATGCGAAAGCAAAAGGTAAAATCTCTTTATCTAAAATGACATTTTCTCACCAAATGATTCGTTTATTCATGATAGAGCAACTTTACAGAAGTGCTACAATCTTAAAAAACGAACCTTATCATCACGAATAATAAACAAACTATACTCTCATGAAAATAGTTTTTGCTACACACAATAAAAACAAACTAAACGAAGTAAAACTATTACTTCCTGACTTCGAGATCCTGTCTTTAACTGATATTGGCTGTTCGGAAGACATACCAGAAACAGCAAACACACTTGAAGGGAATGCGATGATAAAAGCTAACTATGTCACAAAAAAATACGGATACAATTGTTTTGCAGATGATACAGGCTTGCTGGTCGACGCTTTAAATGGTGATCCCGGAGTATATTCGGCAAGATATGCCGGGAAACACGGAAATGCTGATGGCAACATGAATCTGTTGTTATCGAATCTTGACAAAAAGAGAAACCGAAACGCTCATTTCAAAACCATTATCTGCCTAAACATCAACAACCAGCAGCATCTATTTGACGGTATATGCAATGGGACCATTTTAGAAAAAAAACAAGGAAAGAAAGGATTTGGGTACGACCCCATTTTTAAGCCAAAAGGATATACTGTCTCTTTTGCCGAAATGGATGTGAAAACAAAAGGAAAAATAAGCCATCGAGGATTGGCCATCCAAAAATTAATCGAATTCTTACAAAAACAATAAAGTGTATATTTCTGGACAAAAACATCAATCCGTGTTTATAGGATTACTGGTTATACTGATACTTGCAGCAATTCTCAATCTGTATAGTGGTAGTATTGCTATACCTCTGAAAGACATCTGGAATATTATTACTTCTGATCCAACAAGATCAGAAAACTACGAATATATCTTGACTGAGTATCGATTACCGAAAACAATCACTAGTATTGTAATAGGTTTTGGACTTGGAATTAGTGGATTGATCATACAAACATTCTTTAGAAACCCCCTTACTGGTCCATTCGTACTTGGGATTAGTTCTGGTGCTAGCCTAGGGGTTGCTTTGCTTATCATGGGAGGGAGTTTATTTGGTTCTATCCATCACCTTTACAGTTTATCCACACCAATAGCTGCTAGTTTGGGTTCTTTTATCGTTTTAAGTATTGTAATGATTACTGCTAGAAATATACGAAACACAATGTCAATTCTTATCATTGGATTGATGTTTGGAAGCTTCACAACAGCCATAATAAGCGTATTGTCTTATTTTAGTAGTGCTAATGAACTACAGCAATATATATATTGGAGCCTAGGAAGTCTAAGCAACTTGTGTTGGACTGATGTATCTCTACTTACAGGAATTGTAACGATAAGTTCTATAGGATTACTTCCAATTATTAAATCTTTGGATGCCTTACTACTTGGAGAGAATTATGCTAGGAGCATGGGGATTTCGATCAAAAAAACACAAACAATTGTGTTTCTAATTACAAGTTTATTGACAGGGAGTATCACAGCTTTTGTTGGGCCTATTGCTTTCATAGGGCTAGCAATCCCACACATTACTAGACTTATTTTTAAAACCTCTACACACAAAATACTTATTCCGGCTGTTGGAATCATCGGCGCTATCATAATGCTAATTTGCGATAGCTTAACACATATCTCTGTAGGCTCAAAAACATTGCCTATCAACGCTATCACCTCTATTTTTGGAGCCCCAATAGTCATATGGCTTCTGGTGGCCAAATCAAAAACAACTAGATCATGACGCAATCCGCATTAAAATCAACAGCATTAGATATCGGTTTTGGTACTTCAAAAAAAACAACCTGCATCTGCCGTCAAGTTAGTTTTAACCTCAATAAAGGAGAGCTTGTATGTTTATTAGGCAGAAATGGATCAGGAAAATCTACACTGTTAAAGACACTTTCTAAAATACTACCCCCTCTTTCAGGATCGATAGAAATATATGAGAAAAACATAAAAAATGTCTCTTCTAAAGAACTCGCTCTCCTCATTTCCGTTGTACTGACAGAGAAAACTCTTGAAACATCGTTGACTGTTTATGAAACCATTGCGCTAGGAAGACAACCCCACACCAATTGGATTGGCAAATTATCAAACAATGACATTAACCACATTGAAGCATCTATGGCCTTGACAGAGACCAAAGATTTATCTAATAAACTTACACACCAACTAAGCGACGGACAACTTCAACGAGTTATGATTGCGAGAGCTTTAGCTCAAGATACACCTGTCATATTATTAGATGAACCTACTTCACATTTAGATATTCATCATAAAATAAACACGTTTAGAATTCTATCTAAAATCTGCAAAAAAACTCAAAAAACAGTTTTAATTTCTACACATGAAATTAATTTAGCTTTAAAAAATTCTGACCGCCTATTGCTGATAGATCAGTCTGAACTTTCAATCGGAAAACCTAATGACACAAAAATCCAAAAAAGATTAACAACTATTTTCAATTCTGAAGACATTCGTTATGATCTAAACACCAATCAGTTTGTTTTTTAAATCAAAAATGATCAAACACAAAAAAGCTCGAATCTTAGGATTCGAGCTTTTTAATTTATAGAAAAACTTCTAATTACTTAATTAGCTGTTTTAAAGAGGGAGTGAATTTTGTCAAAACAATTCCTTCTACAGCCTGTTCATATTCATCCATAGTAGGTGTTCTTCCTAAGATTGTTGACAATACAACCACTGGAGTTGATGACAACAGAGACTCTCCTTTTTTCTCACCTGAATCTTTTACCACTCTTCCTTGGAACAAACGAGTAGAGGTAGCCATTACAGTATCTCCTGGTTCTGCTTTTTCTTGATTACCCATACATAAGTTACATCCCGGACGTTCTAAATATAATATATTTTCATATTTGGTACGAGCCGCTGCTTTTGGATCATTATCATCAAATTCAAAACCTGAATACTTCGTTAATACCTCCCAATCTCCTTCTTCTTTTAATTCATCTACAATATTATAAGTAGGGGGTGCTACCACTAGCGGTGCCTTAAAATCTACCCTACCCTTTTGTGCCTCAATGTTTTTTAACATTTGAGCTAAAATTTTCATATCCCCTTTATGAACCATACAAGAACCTACAAACCCTAAATCCACTGTTTTAGTTCCTCCATAGTAAGATAATGGTCTTATGATATCATGAGTATAACGCTTAGAAACATCATCGTTATTTACATCTGGATCAGCGATCATAGGTTCTGCAACCTCATCTAAATCTATAACTACTTCAGCGTGATAAGTAGCTGTTGCATCTGGTCTCAAAGCTGGTTTTTCACCAGATCTAATCTCAGAAATACGCTTATCTGCTTTGGTTATTAAACCTTCTAATACCTTCAAATGATTGTCCATCCCTTTGTCAATCATAATCTGAATTCTACCCTTTGCAATCTCTAAAGATTCAATCAAAGTAGCATCTTCTGAAATACAAATTGAAGCTTTTGCTTTCATCTCTGCAGTCCAATCTGTAAAAGTAAATGCCTGATCGGCAGTTAATGTCCCCAAGTGAACTTCAATGATTCTACCTTGAAAGACATTTTCTCCCCCAAACTGCTTCAACATTTGCTGCTGTGTCGCATGGACCACATCACGAAAGTCCATAAACGATTTCATAGCACCTTTAAACGTAACTTTCACTGATTGAGGGATTGGCATAGTTGCTTCTCCAGTTGCTAAAGCTAGAGCAACAGTACCTGAATCTGCACCAAAAGCAACTCCTTTAGACATACGTGTATGAGAGTCTCCTCCAATAATGATGTCCCAATCTCCAACTGTTATATCATTCAATACTTTATGAATAACATCTGTCATTGCAGGATAATTTCCTTGTGGATCACGAGCAGTAATCAAACCAAAGTCATTCATAAACTTCATTAGCCTAGGAATATTTGCCTTAGATTTATCATCCCACACAGAGGCAGTATGACATCCTGATTGGTAAGCACCATCAACGATCGGAGAAATGACAGTAGCAGCCATAGACTCTAATTCTTGAGAAGTCATCAAACCTGTCGTATCTTGAGAACCAACTATGTTAACTTCGACACGAACATCTGAACCTGCATGCAAGATTTTTCCTGGCGTATTTCCTACAGCATTTTTGTTAAATATTTTTTCAACAGCAGTTAACCCTTGTCCTTCAATAGAGATTTCCTTTGAAGATGCATAGACCAATGGGATTTCCATTCCTAGTGTTTTGCAGGCGAAGGTTTGTAATTTTTTACCAAAAACAACTGCATAAGAACCTCCTGCTTTCATAAACTCAACTTTCTGTGGAGTAAATGCAGCAGAGATATCTTTTAATTCTTGATCACCATTATATAATTTCTTTGTCTTGGTATTAATCGTCAATACCGTACCTGTAGCTACTGAATAGGTTTCTTCCAAAACAGGTTCTCCATCAGCATCTCTTACAACATTTCCTTCAGCGTCAGTTTTCTTTACCCAATTTTTTAGATCTAAACCAATACCTCCTGTTACACCCACAGTTGTTAAAAAAATTGGTGAGATTCCATTTGTTCCAGCGATTACAGGAGCTATATTGATAAACGGTACATATGGACTTGCTTGAATACCTGTCCACAAGGCTACGTTATTTACTCCAGACATTCTCGAAGAACCTACTCCCATTGTTCCTTTTTCTGCTACTAACATTACACGCTTATCTGGGTGTTGTTTTTTCAGCGCCAAAAGCTCTTTCTGCATGTCTTTATTGTGTTCAAAAAGACATTGTCCATGTAATTCACGGTCTGAACGGGAATGTGCGTCTGCACCCGGAGAAAGTAAATCTGTGGAAATATCACCCACACCGGCAATGTAGGTTACGATATCAATCTCCTCTTCCACTTCTGGTAAGGTAGTAAAAAACTCTGCCTGAGCATAGCTTTGTAAAAGTTCTTTAGCAACTTCGTTCCCTTCTTTGTAAGCTACTTCTAGACGATCCATGTCGGCCTCGTAAAGATAAACTTGAGTTTTTAAAACCTTTGTCGCTTTCTTAGCTATATCAAAATCACTTCCTAATGCTAGATCTAGCAAAACCTCCACAGAAGGTCCACCCTTCATGTGAGATAGTAATTCTAAAGCAAAATCTTGCGAAATCTCTTGTACACCATACTCTCCAAGAATGATCTCTTTCAAGAATTTAGCTTTTACGACAGCAGCACTTGTTGTACCAGGCACAACATTATAAATAAAGAAATTTAGAGAATCTTCTCTGTATTCATTATTCAAATCTTTTATTTGGTCAATGATCTTGCTCAACAATTCTGCACCATCAATTGGCTTCGGATGAAGTCCTTGATCTTTTCGTTCTTCGATCTCTTGGATATAATCTTTATAAATACTCATAGAAGTTCTTGTATTATTTTTTTTGGATGGGCAATATACAAAATATCGATTTCATAAAAAAAACAGAAATCAGTCAGATTTAATCAAAAATGATATTTTTAACACATTCAGTGATTTATTATTATTTTATCACATGGCTTCATCTGTTAAAATCAAAACATATCATTTTGTAGTACCCCTATTTAAAAACATACAAAAAGGATAAAGAAATATATAAAAGTCATAAAAAGTAGGTATATAAGCCGAGTTCTGTATCTCAAAACAAGTTCGAGATTCTTATCATTTATCTAGAATTACTGTTGCCAATAACTTCAATCTGCCTACCCCTTGGAATTGAGCGAACAACTCTTACCTATAAAGGACTCCAATATACATGACATTGCACCGCATAGAGTTTACCTGGTTTCACTACAGCCGAACTGTACTTGCTTTCTGTTGCACTTGTCCTCTTCTAAAGCAATTTTAGAAGGACGGGGGTTACCCGCTATGCTGTTCTATGGTACTCGGACTTTCCTCCTCGTATAAAACGAGGCGATAAGACAACCTACTTTTCAATGACCTTTATTTTAAATAAAAAACCCACCTAGTAAACTAGGTGGGAAAAATTGCTATGAAAAAGAAAAAGTGTGTTATAAATAACACAACAATACAAATATATAATTCTTTTGAAATAATTAGGTATAAAAAAAGAGAAATAACGACTTACCTCTCTCTTCTTAACATTTGTTATCTTACGAAAACATATCTTTTACTTTTTCAAAGAAAGATTTATCAGACTTCGATGGGTTTGGTGTAAAGTTTTCATGATCTAAATTTGATTCAAAAAACTTTTTCTGACTCTTGTCTAGTTCTTGTGGCGTCCAGATATTAATATGTATCATGAGGTCCCCAGTTCCATAACTTTCTATACTTGGTAATCCCTTTCCTTTTAATCTCAAAATTTTACCCGATTGTACACCTGAGTCAATTTTGATTTTAACTTTTCCTGATACTGTCTCAATCTCCTTACTTACCCCCAATACTGCTTCTGGGTAACTTACATACAAATCATAATGTAAATTTACTCCTTCTCTAGTCAAATGATCATGAGGTATTTCTTCAATTAACACTAATAAATCTCCCGAAATAGAATTATTTCCTGGTGCTTCATTTCCTTTTCCAGATACTTTTAACTGAACCCCATCTGTGACCCCTGCAGGTATATTAATACTCACTGTTTCTTCTTCAACAACAAGACCTTGTGCATCTGCTCCAGAAACTTTGTTTTTCATTACCTCTCCAGCACCACCACAAGCATTACAGGTAGCAGCAGTTTGCATCCTACCCAAAATTGTATTGGTCACTTGCATGACTTGTCCAGCTCCTTTACAGGTAGTACAAGTACCATAAGTTACTCCTTTAGCTTGTTTTTTTCTACGAACTTTTACTTTTTTGTCGGCTCCGTTAGCAATTTCTTCTAGGGTCAACTTTACACGAATTCGCATGTTCGTCCCTTTAACTGATGCTCTTCGCCCTCCACCTCGGCGAGAACCACCTCCACCAAAGCCACCAAAACCACCACCAAAGATATCTCCAAACTGACTAAAAATATCATCCATATTCATTCCTCCGCCAAAGCCTCCGCCTCCGCCTTGTCCTCCTTCAAAAGCTTGATGACCGTACTGATCATATCGAGCCCTCTTGTTGTCATCACTCAAGACCTCATAAGCTTCTGCAGCAAGTTTGAATTTTTCTTCAGCTTGTGTATCTCCTGGGTTTTTGTCTGGATGATATTTTACTGCCATTTTACGATAGCCCTTTTTAATCTCCGCAGCACTTGCACCTTTGGATATCCCTAATACTTCGTAAAAATCTTGTTTTGCCATTTTTCTTATCTTTTTTTGGTTTGCAATAGATTCCTTCGTGAGGACTGCTAAACCTGTATCTCTTTAACTATTATTGTCCTATTACTACCTTTGGAAAACGGATGATCGTATCCCCTAATTTGTATCCTTTTTCGATGACATCAATTACTTTTCCCTTCAAATCTTCGGTTGGTGAAGGAATTTGAGTAATTGCCTCTTGAGTGTCTGCATCAAAAACATCTCCTTGTTTGACCTCAACCTCTGTTAATCCTTTTTGCGCTAGTGTTTTCACCAACTTATCCTGAATTAACACTACTCCTTTTACTAATTCTTCATCTTCACTTTTATTAATTTCGACCATTGCTCTGTCAAAATCATCAATCACAGGTAACATTGACACGATAATGT